>JASHQK010000421.1 GCA_030039195.1 Candidatus Sulfotelmatobacter sp. | reverse complement strand
GGAAATTTGCCGCCCAGTTGGCGCGTAATCACTTTGGCCGCAGCATGCATCATTCGCGCGCGCCGGTAGTATCCCAGGCCGCTCCACGCGGCCAAGACACTCGATTCTCTGGCTGCAGCCAGCTTCTCAACCGTAGGGAAACGCCTCAGAAATTCGTGGTAGTGCTCGATCACCGCTGCCACACGCGTTTGCTGCAGCATGATCTCCGAGACCCAGACGCGGTAGGGATCGCGGCTTTCCCGCCACGGCAGCTCTCTCGCGTTCGCGTCATACCAATCAAGCAGACGCTTTCGAAAGATCTCTGGCCGCTTTACGCAAATCCCTTTTTCGTCTGCTCGCTCCATGCCGCCTGCATTCTAGCGGAGTCGCACATGCAGTTCCGCAGCATTCGATAGGCCATGGAATGATCGATTCGGCCGAACCAGTGAAATCAGCCATTCCGCCATTGACCCCGCCGCCGGGTCACGAAATAATGTTTGTGCCTGGCATCCGCAAAACAGCGTGAATCGGCTCACGCTCGATCAGGTCGAGGAGCAGCATGAACGACTTCAACCGCAAGGTGGAAGACGCATCGGCGCGCGTCAGTCAGACTATCAACGAAGCCGTCGAGCGCCTGGAAAAAGAGATTCCCGAATTCATCAAATATCTGAACGACGATATCGTTCCGACAGTCCGGACGCACTCCAGCAAAGCCTTGCGCACCGCTTCGCAAAAGCTCGCCGAATTCGCCGACTACATGGAGCAGCAACAGCAGAAACCGAAATAGCTCCTGCGACACCGCATCGCGCTTACTTCGTCGAGGTCGCGATGATTCTGATCCTGGTCTTTTTGCTGGCTTTGCTGTCAGGTTGCGCGCATCCCAAGCAGGCCCGCGTCACTGTTCCTCCGCCGCCTCCGCCTGCGTCGACCGCGGAAGCGCCTGCGGCTCAGCCCTCAGCCAGCATTCCTGCCCATGAGAATGCGCCCGCGGCCAAGCCAAAAGAAGAACCCGATCTCGCCGAGCCCACCGTTCCCGCCGACGCCAAGCCGATCGTGACGGAAAAAGGAATCGCAAGCTGGTACGGACCTCCGTATCATAATCGCCGCGGATCGAATGGCGAGATCTACAACATGCACGCCATGACCGCGGCGCATCGCACGTTTCCGCTGGGCTCGCTCGTGCGCGTCACCAACATCAAAACAGGTTCGACCGCGTTCGTCCGCATCACCGATCGCGGCCCATTCATCCCAGGAAGAATTCTCGATCTCTCGCTCGCGGCCGCCAAGAAGGTCGATGTCTGGCAGCCAGGGGTCGCGGAAGTGAAGGTCGAGTTGATGGAAACTCCCGCGCCCATCAATATCGGCGGGAAATGGGCGGTGCAGATCGGCGGCTTTCCCGACGAACATGCCGCCCTCAAACTCGCCGATCACTTAACGCGCCGCTATCGCACGGCGAATGTGCAGCGCTTTAAGAGCCCGGCCGGAGATTGGTGGATTCGCGTCCGCGTGCCCGATGACGACCGGTCCCTCGCCTATCAGCTCGCCGCAGAGACTACTACCCCGGAAGGCGCTGTATTTGTGGTCCGGCTGGATTAGATTGCCGCCCCTTAGTTTGCACCGCTGTTATGTCCCAGAGCGGACGAATGGTCTGTTACGAGACTCCTTGGGCAGAATATAGATGGCGGTGCAAATCGCGCCAGCCGCGAAGCGGCGACAAATGAAAGCCCAGCACGGAAGTGCTGGGAAGGCTGCAGCGGAACAAAGCGAGTCCGCGACAGCGGACGGCACCAAATTTCGTAACAACCCCGAGCACCCCTCGCTACGCAATCCGTGGTAATCCTGACGCGCCCGGATCGCGTAACGCGCGACTGACCTGCTCCAGCTCCGCCAGCAACACTTTTAACCGCTCTTTATCCGAGGCCAAGCCCGGCGCCTTCAGCTCCCGCTGCAGTTGTTCCTGACGCCGCCGCAGATGAATGCGGCGCAGCGCGCGGACCGCCGCTTCCACAATGTCCGCCGTAAGTTCTTCCTCCTCCTTCAGCAGAATCGACGCCAGCAGCCGCCGGTCGCTCTCCGCAGCCGGAATCTCCAGAACGTCTGCAATCTCCGAGCTGGCGTTCAGCAGCGACTCGGCCAGCGATTCCGTCGCGAGCCCGCGATGCAGACCCTCCGTTTCCAGAATGTACGCGGCCTGACGCGCGGGATTGAATTCTTCATCCGCACCGTCGCGTTGCGAGACGTGCTCTTCATTGGCATGCATCTGGCGGGCCGAGGCTAAGGCGCGAATCAGAATTCTCTCCGCATCGGTGACTTGGACCTCAGCCGGAGCTTTGATGGTCGACGATGACCGCGTTACCGCGACGTGCCGAAGTTCCTGCCGCAATACGGGCGAATCGATGCCGAGCTTCTGCGCGACTTCCTGTGCTAATTCATCGCGTACGATGCGGCTGGGAATGCGCTGAATGTGCGGCAGCAGGTACTTGACCGCTTTGTCTTTCCCTTCGGCGCTGCGCACCGGAAACTGCGCCCGCGCCCGTTCGATCAGATAATCGAAATACTTCTGCGAATGGCGCAGCGCTTCGGCGTAAGCCTCTTTGCCTTTGCGGCGAACGTAGAGGTCGGGATCGAATCCTTCTTCGAGCCTGAGTACCTGAATATCGAATTCCTCTTCGACCAGCAGCCCCAGAGTACGCTCGGTAGCTTTCGCGCCCGCTGTATCAGGATCGAAATTCACCACCACTCGCTTGCTGAACCGTCCGAGCAGCTTGGCTTGCAGCTCGGTGAAGGCCGTACCCGAGCTGGCGATCACGTTGTGAAATCCGGCAGCGAAAACCGAGATGCAGTCCATCTGCCCTTCCACCAGGATCGCGTAATTCAGCGCGCGAATCGCCTCCTTCGCCACATCCAGATTGAACAAGACTTTGCCTTTGGAGTAAATCGGCGTTTCGGGCGAGTTCAGATATTTCGGCCCCGCTTTTTCGTCGGTCGATAAAGTACGTCCGGTAAACGCGATGACTTTGCCCGCTTCATTCGCGATGGGGAAGACTATACGATTGCGAAATTTGGAGTAGATGGAGGCGGAGTCCCGAGTCCTAAGTCCTGGGTCGCGAGGGGCAGAAACAAAAGGTCCCTCGACTTCGGGGGATTGCTCGTTGCCTCGCGATCCGCCCTCGCTCGGGATGACCGACGGTTTGGGAGTCTCCGTCTCGGTACTCGTTACCCGGTACTCGCTACTCGTACTTTCTTTCCACGAGAACAATCCGCTCTCCCGCAGCACTTCCTCGCTGAACTCGCCTTTCAAACGATCGCGCAGCAGAAAGCCGGAATCAGGCGCGTATCCGATGTGGAACTTCGCGATCGTCGCGTCGTCGAGCCCGCGGCCCTTCAGATATTCGCGCGCCCGCGCGCCCTCAGGACGGCGCAGGCAGTCCTGAAAAAACGCGACGGCACGCTCGTGGATTTCGAGCAACTGTCCGCGCAGCCGCGCTTCGCGGGCTTCGCCTTCGCTCGAATATGTCGCTTTCGGCATGGGAACGCCGAGCTTCTGCGCAACCAGGCGGACAGCTTCGGGAAAGCTGATGTTCTCGATCTTCTGCACGAACGCGAACACATCGCCTTTTTCGTGACAGCCGAAGCAGTAGTAGTACTGGCGCGTGGCGTGCACGGAGAACGATGGCGTTTTCTCTTTGTGGAAGGGGCAGAGCCCGGTGAAGTTCTGTGCCCCGGCTTTTTTCAGCCGGACGTAGTCGCCGATGATGCGGACAATATCCGCTTGCTGCTTGAGCGTGTGCGCGAAATCGCCGGGATTCGCCATTTTTGGGCAGAGTTCTCCGCGAGAATTGTGCGGCAGAAGCCGTGTGGATTGAATATAACCGACGCGAATTGTTGTGGAGAAGCTGTGGGAAACACGAGTTTGCGGAGGGAAAAGGGTCGATGCATCCGTGTGCCCGGGTTCCTGATGCTCAACCCAGGAGCCCTAATTCGGTAATCCGACCCTGCGCACGAATTCTCCAAATCGCGGATCCTTGCGCAGTGGCTCAAATCTTCGGCCTGCGTTGAGATATACGAGTTGAGGGTCTCTCTCCGCGCAGGCTTTTTCCAGCCAGGCGAAAGCCTCGCTAGATTCACCCAACGCCCCATATAAAACCGCGACTGAAGCGGCCGGGACAACGCCTTGCTGGTGCATCTGTTCCAGTTTCTCGAGGATTCGCCTTGCCTCCTCGTTTCTGCCCGAGACGGCTAAGGCAAAACCCAGATCCAACTGAATATCTGTGTCCGCCGGTCCAGAGAGTTCGAGCGCCCTTTGAAACTCTCGAATCGCTTCGTCCTGTTTCCCGCTATGCAGGTAGACCCAGCCCAGGGTCTGGTGAGCCGGTGCAAAGTGCTCATCCAGCTCCAAGGTTTTCTGCACTTGCCTCAGCGCCTCATCGTAACGTCCGCCCGCTAACAATCTTCCCGCCAGCGCATTGTTCAGAGGCAAGGACAAGGGGTCGAGTTCGCGGGCACGTATGGCCTCCGCGATCCCCTCATCGAATCGTCCGATGTAAGTCAGATAACCCGCGTACCAGTTGTGCGCCTGGGCGTAACCTGGATTTAACTCCAGCGCCTGTTTGTATTCTCTCTCTGCGGCGGGCCAGTCCCAATCGTACGTCTCCGCGATGAACGCAAGAGAGGCGTGCGGTTCTGCCAGGGAGCTGTCCAGCTCGATCGCTTTCAGAGCTGCCTTCTTTGCCCCTGCCAGAGCATCCTTCGAGGCCAGACCGCCACGGAATCCAAGCATGGCGTAGGCCTCCGCCAGCCCGCTATAAGCTGGAGCATATCCTGGGGCGCTCGTGATTGCCTGCTGGAACGACGCAATGCTTTTGTGGAGCGCATCCTCGGTCCGCTGGCTGAAGTAATAACGGCCCTTCAGATAATTCTCGTACGCTGCAGGATCGACCGGGCCCTTGAATTCCAGACTCGCCCGTTCCTGGGGAGTGAGATTCAGTTCGATCTGCTCGACAATATTCCGCGCAACTTCCTCCTGCACTTCGAGAATGCTTTGGTAATCTCGCTGATATTCCCCCGCCCAAATGTGCTCATCTGTCGCGGCGCGAATCAATTGTGCGTGGACACGAATCTGGTTTCCTTCCCGCACCAGCGACCCTTCAACAATCGCATCGACCGCGAGCATCTTTGCAATTTCCGGGACGGAAAGCTGGGTGTTCTTGAAGTGCATACTCGAAGTACGCGAGATAACCCGCAATCCGTGAATTCTGGAAAGTCGCCCGATCAGCTCCTCCGTCATGCCGTCGGCCACGTAATCCTGCGCAGGATCTCCACTCAGGTTCTGCAAGGGAAGCACGGCCAAAGATCTAATCTTGGCCCGGCTTGCATCCCCTGGGCGGCTTCGGGTTGCGACGTAGGCAATCGTCACCAGTGCGGCGAGCACCGCCGCCGCCGAGCTCAGAACAACCCAGTAACGTCCTCGGCGAAAGATCGCTTCCTGGCCGTTCACCTCCGCCCGCCCTTCCCACTTCGCTTCCGGTTCCTCCTCGAACCGAAGTTTGCGGCTTTGCCGCCAGGCATCGAGCTCGGAACTCAAGGCATAGACAGAGCCTCGCTTGTGGTGCAGGTGCCGGTGGACCGGCATCCCCTCCTGTTTCTCCCAGCGCTGTACCGTCGTCACGTCGCGCTGCAGGTAGAGGGCAATCTCCTTCCAGGAATCAAGCCGACGCTCGGAGGAGATCTCGGACGGCGATTTGTTGAGGGACGGTTCGCCCATTGGGTTCTCCTGTGAGCGGTCAGGAGACAAGCGCAGCGATTGTAATGCGCCGGATGGGAACTGCAAAACACCGCATTTGGCGGCGAACGGGCCGTTCCGCTTGTTGCTGTTTGCTTAATTCCTGCCGATGCTCCACTGTTTGCGCGGCGTGGCCGGCTGCGCCTTGCGGCAATGCAACTGCGCCACTGCGCCTTTGATCTCGGCCAACGCCTTAGCAGGCGCATTCAGTGTTTCCAAATTTCTGGAGGTTGCTATGCACAGCAAGACTTTCCGCTTGGTAGGCTCTTGGGTTCTCGTGCTCGCCCTGGGGACATTTGCTCTCGGACAGAATCCAGGCCCCCTCCACCTACGGGGCCTCATCAACGACTTTACACCCGCGCACGACGCCAAAGGCAAGCCCAGCGGTCCGTGGGAACTCCACGGCGTCTGGCGTCTGGACTTGAGTTGGGACGGCAGCTTTGCAGAGTTTTCGGCCGCCTTGACCATGGAAAACTCCGACTACTGGCTTCTGATTAATCCCAACCCTCCAGCGGATCCCGACTCGCCGGCAACGCGAACTCCTCATACTCACCACATCACCATGAAAAGTACTCAACTCACGTGGGATCCCACCGCCGTGGCCAGCGCCTGCCCTACGGCCAGCTACAAGCCTCCCACCACAACAGGCTTCATGTTCACCGGACCCGCGAGCGTTACGGGAAATGGAGGCAACCCGCCATTTGCCCCTCAGGGTCAGCAATCGCAGCTCACGGTTTGCGTGACAGGAGGAACCCAGGTCGGATTTTCGAACGTCACGCTGGTGTTCGGCGCGCCCGCCAGCGGCCACTTCGGCTCGCAGCCGATCAATGGCGTGGTTCGTCTCCCGGAATAACCGGCATCTTGGCTGCCCCACCCATCGTGGTTTTCGATGGGTGGGAATTCCGCAATGCGAGCCTATGTGAGCGTCGAGAGATTTCTAGGGATTATCCCGTAGGTCCGTACACCATTTCGATCACAGCACTGAGCCGGTGCTTACCCGAGTCTGGGATTGCCGCAAAGCGGAACGGCTGTTCCGTCCAGGAAACTGGGCGCAGCATCTCTGCCGTTCCGGTGACTGGCCCCTTGGGCGTAACGAATATCAATCGCACCATCGAACCCGGCGGAAGGATCGAGGCCGGTGCCACCAGGCCGCCGGTCATCGAAACGCACTGCAACTTCCCCGGAACCCGCTGGCCGTCCTGGCGGCGCAGGACAATAGGGATCGCCTCCGCCAGCTGCAGCCGCTGAGCGCGCCTTCCTGGCTTGGGTTGGACGATCTGACTCACTCCCATCCACTATGCTCCAGTTTCCCGAGTAATTAGGAGATCACGGAGGGGCTCGTACTCTTTCCACTCACGCCTGAGCACCAGGCCGATTCCCTAGTCGAGCGACGGCGGGCCTGCTCAAGTTCAACACCCAATCCCGTGATCGTAACCATCAAATGTTTGCGTTTCCCATCCCGTCAGAGATGCGCTATCACTTTGTCAGAGTGGAGACGCAATCCGATGTCACAGCCAACAAAACAGCCATCGCGAAATCTGCGCGCCCACGCTGTCCGAGCCAACGACCTCAACCAGCTCCTCAACGCCCTCCGCGCACTGGATCGCTATGTAGTCGAGGTTTCCATGCACATTTACAACATTCCTCGGCGCGATCGGGCAGCCATGCTCAAACAACACCGCCGCCTGCACGACGCTATCCGGGAACGCCTGCCCAGATTCCTCTACCACCCCCAGGGAGACACTTAACCCCTGCGATTTCACTCAAGTTCCTTGCCTCAAGCTGAGATGAGCGAAAATGCCCAGTTATGTCGAGAAAAAGATCCGCGGGTGCGCGGTGCCGGTTGCTGACAACCCGTAGGCAATCGGGGCCGGCTTCGCAGAAACGGGCTGCTTCTTCGCAAGCACGATGAGTAGCTGCTCAATCTTACGCTGCTCGTGTGGGATGGGGAGGCTGGACTGTGTCATACAGTAATTCTTTCACAGTCCCTGGAGAGTTGGGAAGTTGGCCGATCAGTAACTGCCCATTCGAAGACGGGGGATGCTTCTACGGTTAGCTAGCCAAATGTCGCTATCAACTTTCCTTCCCAAGCGATTTCGCTCAAGTTCCCGGTCCGGGGCCGGCTTCCAACACTGTCCTTCCCCCTGTTTCACTTGGCCTATCCCCGCGCCGATAAAGTACGCATCACGTTTGGCTGCCTTAACCGATTGCAGCGACCAAAAGAAATTTCTTGCGCTACGTGTCGTCTTTTGCCTGCCATTTCCGATTTCAAGGTTAGAGGTAGGAAATGCGGGGGCTTGAAAGATTGGGTGAATATAGATTCGATAGATTTGCCGGCGGAACTTCGGCGTGTCCGCGCTGACTTCGACAGGCAACTCGCAGAAGCGTTGCGCAACAGAACGCATTTCACGCACGCTCAAATCGCGAGCGAGTTTGGTATCAGCACAAAAGTGGTTCGACGCGTAAGCAGGCAGTTCAACATCAGCCGCAGACGCAGCACGAAACCGCTGAAGTCAGTCGCGGCCAAGTAGACTGGCCCGTTGCGAATGCAGCGCCCGGCGATTCCGATGGTAGCGCTTGCGACTGGTTTACCAGCAACGGCCCATCGATGGGGATTAGTCCCACATTCAAGCCGGACGCTTTCCCGGACGAGACGCTGGAACTGCCACTTCCAGCGCCGCCCGGTTTCGAGGGTTAATCCTCCCGTTCGATGTGTGCCCTTATCCTGCAGGAATTCTGTTAATCCGCCGACATCTCGGAAGCGGCTAAAACCGGAAGCCGCCATGCGTCGCACTCCGGCCTCGGTACCGGAATCTCATTTACTCGCGACGTTTCGGTCTCCTCTGCTTGGTTTTGCGTATAGACCGCTCCGAAAAGCCATCCAAATGCGAACGCCCATGCTCCTACCATGAAGCAATCGAAGTACAACATACAAACCCTCCTCTACCCTCAACAGGGCCTTCTTCGACATTTGGGGGGAAACTTCGTGAAGAACGTCTCTATTTGTTTTCACGAAGTGACGCGATATTGAACCTGCTCGCTGAAGATGTCCATGGAGCCAGTCTGAATCAGTATGAATTGATCTGAAGAATGGTGGCAGGTTCGCTGGTTGGTGGGCTGGTTTGGTAGGGAGGCCTTTGCTGTCAACGCAATTTAGCAAGTTCCGCTTCTTAGCAAAATAGAAAGTTCCGCTTTTCAGAGCGGGGGATGGGAGCGCGAGGCAAGGGGGGCGGCGCTTGAGCCCTCCTTGCCTCGCATAGCTCTTATCGAAGCTGTCCCGCTGGCAGCGGAAAATCCTTCATAGCTTGCCAGAGTGGTCGATTGGGCAATTGTGCGTAAGCCTCCTTCAAGCGACGACGGGCGTCGAGAACTCTCTGCCTGGCCCGTTGTTTCTCCTCCACCGATCGCTGCGATGTAACTCGCGCTTTCGACCGACGCTCGAGGATAACCTCTGGCCTAGTTTCACAGCATTGCAATGCCAGTATTCGATGGTGCCAGTGCATCCACCGGCTTCCATCCAGCCGTCGCTCCACCTGTACCCGGACTCCGCGCATACCCCGAGCAATGTGCTCGCGGTTGACTCGATAGGTCGCACCCTCCCAGCGCACCGTGTAATCCGGACTCACCACACGGTTCTCGCGAATGCTCAGCACCGAATCCAGATTCATTCCTGGCGGCAGCGCACGATGGGCATCGCCGGCCAGTCGCGGCGGCCGCTGAAAGCGCCGGTTCCAAACCGGTATATAGACCCGCTGCAAATAGGTGTTCGCCGTCTCCAAATCGCTCGCTCCCACTTGTCGCAAGCCCTTCACCAACCGATCCTGAGCGGTTTGAAAGGCACGCTCAATGCGCCCTTTGGCTTGCGGGGAATGGGCCGCAATCCATTCGATATGGAGCTCCTTTAGGGCACGCCCGATCTGGCTCAGCTGCTCCGGCGGAGCATCGCGATGATGGATGGCGCGGGGTGCGATCTGAAACAGGCTGGCCTTGTCCGTATACACCGCCACCGGCCGCCCATGCTGCTCCACATAGCGACGTAGCTGCCGTAGGTTCTCCTCCGTGGAATCATGACGCACAAAGCCTGCCGTCAATTGCGAGGTGGCATCATCGATCATGCCGATCAGGTAGAGCTTTTCGCCTCGCCCTTCCAGCCAGTCGTGTTCACTGGTATCCCACTGCACCAGTTCTCCGCATCGCGCTCGTCGGGCACGCCATACGTGAGCTTGCTCCACACGCGCCCGCCGCCGCTGCCACAGCTTGGCCTCCATCAGCCAGCGGCGCAGCGTCTCGCGGCTGATGGTGATCCCATGTTGTTCCCCTAGCTCTTCGGCAGCCAGCGTGGGACCGTAGTCATGCCACAGCCGAGCTTGCTTTTTCTCACGGTACAGTTCCACGGCGCGTCGTTTTACCGCTTCCGGCGTTTTGCGGTTCGAGGGTCGCCCCCGCAGTCCATGCCGCAGCACGCCATCCCCACCGTCTCGCCAGCGTTTCACTAGCGCCCTTATCCAGCGCACACTTAGACTCAACTCTGCCGCTGCCTGCTTCTGGGTTATATGTCGTTGCCTAACTTCGTGCAGAACCTTGAGCCGGTCCCGCTCCTTTGCCGTCATCCACAGCCCCTCTGTTGATTCCGCCATGGCTCCATACAAGCGCACAAAGCGGAACTTTCTATATTGCTAAGAGAGGAACTTCTCATGTTGCGGCGACATAGGGAGGCCTTTGCTTGACAGGTGACCACGGCCAGAGGAGAATTTTCGACACGCCGCGCGGGGTTCTAGTGCTCAATGGGAAAGAAGCTTCGCTTCTTCGAATTCGAAGTCGACTTCGGCCGCTTTCAACTTTGTCGCCGTGGGAAACCGGTGCGCATCGAGGCCCTTCCGTTGCAACTCCTCATGCTTCTGATAGAGAGCCCCGGTCTACTCATTACCCGGGAGCAAATCGCCGACAGACTTTGGGGAAAGGACGTGTTCGTGGACGTGCAGGCGGGCATCAACACCGCCGTACGCAAAATACGCGAGGCGCTTAGAGACAACTCATCGCAGCCGCGATATCTACAGACCGTCGTCGGAAGGGGGTATAGATTCGTGGCACCCGTCGAAGAAGAACGAGAAGGCGCGGCTGCTTCAGAGCACGCAGCAATCTTCACTGCCGAAGAATTGGGGCGGGCAGTCAGGGCCGCTGCAGGCATCGATTCAGAGAGCTCAAAGCCCGACTCTTGATCTCGGCGCGCGCCACCGTTCCTGCTCCCTCTTTTCAAGCCCAACTGGATGAAAACAGCGCCATAGCGCTCAGAAATCACTCCGCACACCGCTACTCCCTCGTCGTCTGGCAAAATCCAACCTCAGAATTTTCCACAGTTCTGCACAGTTTCCATTGTGACGGATAACCTTGACTGAGGATATAGAAAGCGCACACTAAAGCCATGCGCCCATGCTCTGAGTCGCGAATCGCGATGCACCGGGAGCCTCTCATCTCGCTCTCCGATGCCGCTAAAAACGCGGCTAACCCCTTATTCCCGAATATTTTGCGTATAAATTATTTAGATTCAATATTTTGCCTCAAAATCACCAGATCCAACCGCGCAACCTCTTGCGCCTCAAGAATTTACCGAGCCCATGCAAAAAAATTGATGTCTGTATCTCCCCACGCTCGACGTCGGCCCTCACCCTCCCCGATCGACCGCGCTCAGTCCATCTTGCCCGGTCCCCGCCCTCTGTGAAAAACTGGCAGCGACTCGCTTTCCAATACATGCATTCCTGATCGGCCGTTTTCTATTCCAGCTAT
>JASHQK010000420.1 GCA_030039195.1 Candidatus Sulfotelmatobacter sp. | reverse complement strand
TTGGGGGAGAACACGGCGCTTTCCTGCGGCCGCGCATTCAAGGTTCCCCAGGCGACCTTCCAACGGCGTTACCCAGCGGATGAGCACGATTTCCTTCTGCCGGAGGCTCCGGACCTTCAGGAGATCGATTGGAGCGGCTTAGGCTGCGTCCTAATGCGAAAGGCGGTACTTGAGGAATGCGGCGCCTTTTCGTTCTTGCCGTTGCAGGAGGGTCCGGAAGAGTTCCACACCGATGAGCACCAGGGATTCATATGGGACGATATCCACTTCTGCAAAGTGGCGCGAGCGGCCGGCAAGCGGTTGTTTGTGGATCGGCGGGTAAGAGTTCCGCACTTGAAGCTGTGCGATATCACCGGGCTAACTCCCGAAGCAACCGAACCGGACGCAAAGGGCGAGTGATGACAAAACCTTGGGCTATTCTCTGTTGCGGCTGCCAGCGAATGATGAGCGTGAATGGAAAACCTTTCGGTGATCCGAAGATCGGGGCTATCAATCTCTCCGAGATTTATCAGCGCTACATGAGTCAAGAAAACCGGGTTGCATCTTTTCAAACAAAACAAGAGGCCGATGAAGCAGCGCGCGGAGCGGGCTGGACCGCAACCGAGGGTAACCATCGCTGCCCGGATTGCACGGCTGAAACGAATGCGCATAGTCCCTACGCCGGCATGGTGGAACGCAACGGGGCGTACATTCCTTGGCCGCCGCGATGAAGTACGGAGTGACCGATGATCGTACCAAGGGGCTCGGACGGAGCTATATCAAAGGTCCGCGGTTTTTCGTGAAGCCATCGGCTCAGAAGAACTGTTGCGAAAGATGCGTGTTCGGAACAGGGGAACATTCGCCAGAGTGCGTTACCAATGTAGGCGCACGCCATCCCGGCCAAGCCAAGCAAGAATCGCGATAAGCAGAGCAAGCCACAGCCACCTCTTCACTGTACAAGAGGATAACCGTGCTGCGAGGCGCTACCACCACCTGACGATGGTTGCAGGGCACCCACGGAGGCATAGCCTGTGCCAGCGTTTGGGATAATGCCCGGAAAGCCCGTGCCTGTGAGCGCAGCGCCTCCTCCTGATGTGGAATTGAGGGCAAAGTTTGTCCCGATGCTGACATACGGAGAGGCGGTAAGGGTGATGGAGTTCACGCCGAGCGGCAAGTTCGACTTTCCGCCGGTGTTGTTGTAGAAGGCGTTACTGGTCAACAGAAACGGTGTAAGTTGTCCAGATCCGCTTTGTCCATTGAAGCCGTATCCTCCATTGGAATCAAAGATTGAGTTGCTTGCCTGCACGAAGACAAAAACGAGTCCCGAGGACTTTACTCCGTCGCCGGAATTGCTGCTGAAATCGCAATGGTCAATGATGACGAACGTACCATTGTTGTTTGAGCCTGTTGACAGGTCAAGCCCTGCAAATGTCCCTGAGGTGCCATTGTCGTAAAAGATAGTGTACTCGACATCCCAGTTACTTGGCTGGCCGCCGCCAATTTCAGCCCCCTGATCCTTGTTTGAGTCGATCTTGGATCCGAGAATGTAGGTGTTTGTCGAGTTCAGGATTCCGACAGTGTTCTGATACAGCCTTGAGTTCACAACCAGAAGAGGATCGAAGGCCCAATTTACGTTGTAATTGCCAAGTATGGCCGTAGCGAATCCCGTGAAGGAGCAATTGTAGAAGGACACGGCGTACGACATTCCACTTGCGCTTGCCTGTGCCCCATTCCCAGGTGTGACCGCAGTGCTCGAAAACACGAAATTCTTAAAAGCGACATTATTAGCCGATGCGAAATCCACAAGATCAATCGAATTTGTGGATGTGGTCCAGGTTACCTGTCCGCCATCTCCTCTGGACGAAGTGTAACCCTCGAACGTGAGCGGCCCATGGCTACTACTGGAGGAGTCTGTATTCACCGTCATGGAACTGGTTACTGTGTAGGTTCCGCTTGCCTTCACCCATACGAGGTTGTTACCTACGACTAGGGAGTTTGCCTGACTCACGGTTGCTAGGGCACCACCCTCCAGCCATGTTCCTCCTGTGCTGGCCGCGCTTCCTGCCGATCGATCGAGTGTCGCTATCCCGGTTGCTACGGAAACGATCTCGTACCATCCTGTTGTAAATCCAGTGCCGGCTGAAATGTGGAGGCAGTTGCCCTGGTCTGCGGCCACAAAGCTGTGGCTTACGCTGGTCACATTGGTTGTTGTCGCTGCGATCACTAAATCGGTGAAGCTGTATTGGGCTGAGTTTTGCTGGCTGTAATCCGTGCCCGTTCCGGCTGAGTCAAAGCAACCGCCGTTAGAATCGGAACCGACAGTCGGCCGAACCTCAAACACATTGGTTGAAGGCAGGGCACCGGTGCACGGTAGGGACGCAGAGAGGGCAAGGACCGTTGCCAGGATGATCCGCCGGCCGAAGTAAAACGTCTTTATTGACATTGCATCACCAGGCTTGCTTTCGTAGCCGAAGAAACTGCTTCTATGTTGATGCCAAAGATGTCATTCTGGGTCACGGTGGTTGTAGTGAAATCCGTCAAGCTGGTGGAGTGCAGCGCGGTTCCAGTAGCGATTGCAAGGTACCCGCCACTCAGAATCGTGTTCGCGCTGGTGGGGATGGCCGTGCCGGTCGCGATTTTCCAGACATCGAAGGAAATCGTACCGGTGTCCACCGTGATATTCCAGGCTTGGATCGTGCAGCCATAGGGTACCGTGAAATAAGTTGTGGAAGTAGAACCGGAAGTAAGCGCGGATCCACCTCCGTCGAAACCAGCGCCAATTGAATGCACGGTACTACCACTGCTCCCGATTGTGCATTGTGTTACTGGCGAGGCGTCCGCGCATGTGACTCCCGATCCTGTGAAGTTCAATGTCGAGCGCATCACCAATGGCGTGCCGGAGTTTTCGATCAAATTGTACGCTTGCTGCGTGATCCC
>JASHQK010000419.1 GCA_030039195.1 Candidatus Sulfotelmatobacter sp. | reverse complement strand
GCACCGTGAATGCAACGGCCGCGGTTAACATGCCGGCAGCCATAGCGAAGAGCCAGAATACGAAGGTCCGTCGCGTGTCCAAGCCAAGTATGGCAAGAACGACTCTGTACCATGCGCATGTGGTGTTGCATATAGTAACACCAAACGCAATCATAAATGCGTTTGGATTCGACTGGCCGGAGCCGAGACGGGCCCCTATGCCGACTTGCGGGCGAACAGCCTCTTCTCTTCAAATCAACTGGTAAATACCAGCCTTTACGACCTGGGCGTGTGCGGGATGTGTGTCTTTTTTGCGAGCAGGAGGAAATCTCTATGGCTCGCAAAGTTGGCCAGATTATCGCACGCGGCGACCGCAGGTGGCTCGTCCGGGTCTACCTCGGCTGCGATCGTGAAACCAAAAAGCGCAAATAATTGTGTGCCGAAGATTTCGCGGTTGCTGGTTACGCCAATTAGCGTTACGCTAGTTAGCGTAATGACTCCAGAAAATCCCTTTGTATTTGGCGAAATCATCGACGATGCAAGATTTGTCGACCGGACGGACGAACTCGATCAGTTGGTTCGCGATTTGGCGGACGGTCAAAAAATCTTTCTCCTTTCACCACGGCGCTTTGGCAAGAGCTCCTTGGTGGCCGTTGCGATGCTCAAACTAAAAAAAAGGCACATCCATACAGTCACTCTGACCGTAAGCAGCTACTCCAGCTATGCGCAGTTTCTCGAAAAATTCGCGGAAAGAGTCCTGCGCGCAGCTGGTCCGTGGGATCGTGTGAAGGATTGGATTTCGCGCTTTGGAAGGCAAGTCAAACCCGATATCAACTACAACATGAGCACGGGTGAAGTGAGTGTTTCGATTGGCAAAGGGACCGGCTTTGACCCAGCCCCAATTGCTCCTGACGTTTTTGCATTGCCTGGGGAACTGACGAAGAATGCGGGTTTTCGCATGGCTATCTGTCTTGATGAGTTCCAACAGATCTCTGAATTCGACGGAGGTTCAGTCGAAAATGCTATTCGAAATCAAGTCCAGCAGCAAAGAGAAGTAGGCTACGTCTTTGCTGGCTCACAGCCCTCCCTCATGCAGGAGATGCTTTCTTCTAAACGGCCCTTTCACAAAGCTGGCCCCCAGATGTTTCTCGACAAGATCCCTGCCGAGGCTTGGAAGGACTTCGTAACTTCTCAGTTCCACAGGCGAGGCCGATCGATTGATGAGGGCGCAATATCTGCTCTGCTGGGCAGCGCGGATCTCATTCCGTATGACGTTCAGCGCATCGCACACGAACTTTGGGACTACGCCGAGATTCTAAACAAGCGCACCCTAACTAGCTCGGACGTTAAGACTGTTATCGATAAGCTAGTGATCGGCCAATCTACGTACTATGAGTTGCTCTGGGAGCAGCTACCCGCTCGACAACGTGCGACGCTGCAAGCACTCGCGCATCGAGGGCCCTCGGAGATCTATTCCCAGACAGTCCGTGAAGAGTTCCGCCTTGGCCCTGCGTCAAGCGTTCAGAAAGCACTCCAGTCCCTTGATGCGCGTGACATTCTCGATCGATACCGTGGGGAATATTTCTTTCTAGATCCTCTCCTCCCTTGTTGGATCAGGACCCACACGACATAAGTGCTTTACGCCATTCAGCGTTACGCCAGAAGGCATAACCCAGTAGCGGTTGTCCAAGAAGCTCTCGATTCTTGCGGATCGTTCCGAATCTTTTGGGGAATTGATTTGTGGAGACGCCGTCTGACGGTCGATCAGCCGTCGATTCGTAATCCAGCCGATGAATCCCTGCTATCTCGATTATGCATTGTGCGAAAAGTGTGCGTGCGTCAGGAACGCAAACGGCTCTTACCTGGCAAGAACAGCGTCGACGCGTTTGTCGGGCTAAAAGGATGCAGAACAGGTGGGAGCGGAGTGACGCGATGACCTGAGTTCCGCTACATTTGATACCGATTTCAAGTCTGCTTAATTGTAGTTCGGCTTTTGGAGTCTTGGCCGCTTGTAGCTGCTGTTCGCTTTCAAAACTGTCAAGCAGATGCTGGCTTTGAGAATAGCGCTGCTAGTCCCACGGCAGCTAAGCCAAGCACGACGATGCCACGTAAAGCTGCGTCTTTTTGCCTCTGAGTGTAAATACTTGTCCAAGCTTTCTCCTTGAAGCGCCCTCAGAATCTCATTCATTGTCGGACGGGAATCAGGATCAGGCTGCGAGCATAACGTAATCATCTGGCGGAGCCACTCGGGACAGACAATTCCGTGTGCGACGGGATCGAGGTTCTGTCCGTCAGCTGGAGCGCGTCCGGTGACAAGATGGTAGAAGGTCGCAGCGAATGAATATGTATCGGAGCGTACTGAAGGAGTCGCTCCCATCACTACCTCAGGTGCGCGATATCCTTCTGTTCCTCCTTTATCTGGGGAAAACATTACGCCTAACCCGAAGCCATTTCCAAGTAAATCTCCGAGCCTGAGATGACCGTCTTGAGTCACAAAGATATTCAGAGGCTTCAGATCTCCATGGGCCCCCGCCCTGAAATGAAAGCCACTCAGTGTTTTAGCAACCCACATAGCGATAGCATGCAGTTGAGGTTCAGCCAGCCGACCAGCGTAGTGCGCAAGTGTTCCTCCCGGAAGATACTCCATGATGTAAAACGGGCGTTCTGCGGTTTTGTTGGCCGCGATAAATCTCACCATGCCCTCTATTTGCATGCTCATGATATCGATTTCGCGAAGAAAAACTCGCCGGACTTGCGGCAAGTGTGCATCGCGTGCAAATTTCGCGATCACTGGAGTCCCGTCGTTGCGCAGGTTGCCCAAGAAGACATCGCCTCGGCCTCCCGAGCCATAGGGTCGAAGGTTGATGACTTGAATTTGATTGATCATCGTGGTCTCCTCGTTTTGGCGTACGCCATCTGAAAAAGTGTCAGTAGAAAGGCGCTCCGCTGAGCGTTGGCGGCCTGGCGAATAGCAGCGGCAGAATGACCGGCGCGAATTGCAGCGGACAAGGCTTGATACAAGTCCAGCGTGGGGCCAGTCGGGCTTGAATGCCCTGCCTCCCATCGGTTTATGCTTGCGAAGGACACTCCCAGGAGATGAGCCATCTGTTCTTGTGTCAGTCCGAGACGGGTGCGAACCGACGCCATCGACTTAGAATCAAGCATCATCTGTGACTTTTATACCGTGAA
>JASHQK010000036.1 GCA_030039195.1 Candidatus Sulfotelmatobacter sp. | reverse complement strand
ACGGGAATTAACTGATCGAGCGTCTCTTTCCCGAACACCTGGTACACGCGCTCGCTATAACCGGCCACCGGAGCCGCAATCAGCATCGCATTCGTCGCCGAATGCAACTCGAAATGTTTTTCCGGATGCGCCAGCGCATAATGCGTGACGAGCGATGCGATGTGAGACAGTTCCGTCGACTCAGATTTCAGAAATTTCTTGCGTGCCGGAGTGTTGAAGAAAAGATCGCGTACCGTGATCGAAGTTCCCAGCGGCAGGCCCGCCTCTTCCACGCGCAGAATTTTTCCGCCGCTGATCTCAACCACGGTTCCCGCCACTTCTTCCGTCGCGCGCGTCTCCAGGCGCAGCCGCGACACGGACGCAATCGAAGGCAGCGCCTCGCCGCGAAATCCCAGCGTAGCCACGCTCAGCAGATCCTCGGCATTCTTGATTTTCGAAGTCGCATGCCGCTCAAACGCCAGCATGGCGTCGTCGCGGACCATGCCACAGCCATTGTCGATAATCTGAATGAGCTTTTTCCCGCCTGCTTCCACGCTGATCTTGATCCGCGTCGCGCCGGCATCGAGCGAATTCTCCAGCATCTCCTTGACGACCGAAGCAGGCCTCTCCACAACCTCGCCGGCGGCGATCTTGTTGGCGACTAGCTCCGAGAGAACGTGGATTTTACCCATGCTTAGGAGATCCCTCGCTGCGTTCGGATTGCGGCTGCGGACTCCCGCCTTCGCTGCGCTCCGGCTCACGCCCGCAAAGCGCCTCAAGTTTCGCAGATGCGTGCGACAAAAACAAAGCCAGCCTCGCCGAGTGGTGTCTTGATTAACCACAAAGTTGAAAATGAGCGCGGGGGCTCCAATTGAGCGTGAAAGGTTGCCGAGCTTCGCTCGGCCGGACAGCCGAGGGCGGCTGTCCCTACATTTTTAGAGAGAGCACGAAGGCGCACGAAGCAAACCACCTGAGAGGCTTCGTGTTGCTTCTTATTCTTAGTGGTTTCCTAAATTTAGAGCACTATCCCTCCCTGAAACTAAGCGAACCACGAAAACGCGTGCCTTATACTGTGCGCGACCATTTCCTAGCGTATGCTTTCCCCTGCTCCCGCTAAACCGCGTCTCGCTTACATTGACTGGATGCGGGGGCTCGCATGCGTCCTGATGTTCCAGACGCACTGCTACGACTCCTGGCTAGGCGGCGCAGCGCGGCAAAGCCGCTTCTTCATGTACTCGCAGCTGGGCGGCACTTTTCCTGCGCCGCTTTTTCTTTTTCTTGCGGGAATCTCGTTTGCCCTGGTGACGCAAAAACTGCGGCAGAAAAATGTTCCGCCTGCTCAGATCGCCCGAACGACCATTCGACGCGGCGCGGAAATTTTCGCCTTCGGCCTGCTCTTCCGTCTGCAGGAGTACGTCATCGCCTGGGGATGGGCGCCGAAAAGCGACCTGCTCCGCGTCGACATCCTCAACACCATCGGGCTTTCCATGATGCTGATGGGCGTTATCTGCTGGATCGTGCTGATTTCGATCTCCATGTGGGCACAGTCGCCGTCGGCTGTCGGGCCGGGCGAAACCCAGCAGTGGGGCAGGTCACTCCTGCCGAGTTTTTTGCGGCACGGGGGAAATGGGACGCTCCTGCTGATCTTCATATCGGCTTTCACAGCGCTCGTGATCTCCCTCCTCACTCCGCTTCTCTGGACCACCTGGCGCCCGCGCTTTCTGCCCTGGCCGCTCGAGTCTTACATCAACGGAGTTCACAATCTCGGCTCGCCGCAAGCCTGGCTGTTTCCCGTTTTCCCGTGGGCCGCCTTCGCCTTTGCCGGACTCGCCGTCGGATTTCTCCTCCAGAGTTCTGCAGTGCGGTCTCGCCAGGCAGCCATATTCTTCTCCCTCGGAGGATTCGGCCTCATTCTGATCGAACTCTCCCGCTGGCTCGACGCGCAACCGCGACAGATCTATCGCGTTTACGATTACTGGCACACCAGCCCGAACTTTTTCCTGATTCGCGTGGGAATGTTGCTGCTGATTCTGACCGCAAGCTACGTTTGGTGCCGCTGGGGATTCGGCCAGCTCGGATTCAGCCCCCTGATCGTTCTCGGCCAAGCCTCGTTGCTGGTGTATTGGGTGCACATCGAATTCGTCTACGGGCGTTTCTCGATTTTGCCTAAGCGGGCGCAGGGAATTCGCATGGCGTCCGTGGGGCTTCTGACCATCACTCTCGCCATGGTCGCGCTCGCCTACTGGCGCACGCGGACGAGAGGCAAGCTCATGCCGGAGTGGCTCAGAGTCGGTCGCCCTCAACTGCGATCATCAGTGCCGCCGCTACCGTCTGTGGTGAGAGGTATTACGTTCTGATTCTGATCTTACTTCTGATCGAGTCGGACCGCTTTCACAAGCTTGGACTGC
The DNA here is from genome assembly GCA_030039195.1 of Candidatus Sulfotelmatobacter sp. Lineage (GTDB taxonomy): Bacteria > Acidobacteriota > Terriglobia > Terriglobales > Acidobacteriaceae > Sulfotelmatobacter. The sequence continues at coordinate 1,982 of JASHQK010000036.1, read as the reverse complement.
TGGTCCCTCAGGGCTAAAGCCGCATCGCAATATGGAGCCTTCATGCGGCCCTAAAGGGCCGCTCCTCGCCGGCGCGGCTCGAAGCCGCGCCCTTTCAAAACGCCATCTGCGACCTACGGCGGCTGAAAGCCGTGCCCTTTCAAAACACGGGCCATTTACGATTTTTTGCAGCCTGTTCAGCCGATGCGCCGCACAAAATCCACGACTTCCCGCTCGGCCCATCGCCCATCATCGGCATTGGCATCGCCATCCCGCTCACCAATGAACGCGCAATGACCGCCGTCTTTCGTCTCGGCGTACGTAATATTTGGGTTGGCGAAAATCCGCGCCCGCGTCTCCGGGGTCACTCGAATGAAAGGATCATTCGCGGCATGAATGATCAGCGCCGGCACCGCGATCCGATCCACCACTCGCGCGGCCGCCGCCCGTTCGTAGTAATCGTCGGCGCCGGCAAATCCGCAATAGTGAGCAGTCACGAGATCGTCAAAAAGCCGCAAGCTCGTCACGCCCCGTAACCGCGCGGCGTCAAAATTCGCGGGAAACAATTTCGCTTTCCCGCGGAATCGCCGGAACAGCTGCCACAAAAAGTACCATTCGTATAATCGGTTCTGCGGCTCATGGAGCGCATCGGCCGAGGCCGCAAGGTCCATCGCCGGACACACCGCGGCGACGGCTCGAAATTCCCGCGGTCCGTCCGGTCCCCACTCGCCGGCCAGCTTCAAGACCAGATTCCCGCCCATCGAAAATCCAATCAAAGCGAAGCGCGAAACGCCATCGTGCTCGACCAGGTTTCGTGCGACAGCCGCGACATCTCCCGACAAACTGGAGTTGTAGAGCGTGGGCGCGCAAGCATCCATCCCGCCACAATTCCGCTGATTCATCAGCACTACATTCATGCCCGCTTCCAGCCCGTTGCGCGCAACGCCCATCATGTATTGCGATTCGTGCGATCCCTCCAAGCCATGCAACACGATCACCGTCAGTGCCGAACGCCGCGCCTGCTCCGGTTGCCAATAAGCCAGGCATCGCACCTGCACTCCGGGAGCAACTTCCACCAGTCGCTCTTCCGCTGCGGGCAGATGAATCCTCCTCGGCAGCAGAAAACTGGCAATCGTCTGCGCATGCCCGCCCCGGAACAGAGCGTGCGGACGAAACGCGGTGCCCGGCGACTGCGTCCCCGGAACGCTTGGCCGTTCAATTTGCGAACTCCCCACGAATCGATTCTAATAGACAACGAACTCGGAGCCGCGCATGCCCATCTACGAATACATCTGCAAAGAGTGCTCTCATCAGTTCGAAGCCCTCGTCTACGGCAAAGACAAGGCCGAATGCCCGAAATGTCATAGCAAGAAGCTGGAACCGCAACTCTCGGTCTTCGCCGTCTCCGCCAAGGGATCTTCGACGTCAGCGCCTGCCTCGGGCCCGTGCGGATCCTGCGGCGATCCACGCGGCCCCGGTGCTTGCTCCTTCGGCGACATGAACTAGACTGTCGCTGCGTTCACGACAGGGTCTATGCTCCACGGCCACGCAGCTCTGGTAACCGGTGCCAGCCGCGGCATCGGCAAAGAAATCGCCCTCGAACTCGCACGCAACGGATGCCGCGTCGCGGTCAACTACTTCAACGATTCCCAGGTCATCGTCGACGCCACGATGGACGAAATCCGCGCGCTCCAGCCCGATTCGATCGTCATCGAGGCCGACATTCGCTCCAGCTCCCAAGTCGCCGCCATGATCGATAAAGTCACCGGCGAATTCGGCCGCCTTGATCTCCTGGTCAACAACGCCGGCGTGCAAACCTGGAAGCCGCTGCTCGACGTCAGCGAAGAGGAATGGGATCTGGTTGTCGATACCAATCTGAAAGGATGCTTCCTCTGCACGCAGCACGCCGCCCGGTACATGAAAGACCATGGCGGCGGATCGATCGTCAATCTCGGCTCCGGATGCAACAAGCTCGCTTTCCCCTCGCTTGTCGCCTATACGGC
>JASHQK010000418.1 GCA_030039195.1 Candidatus Sulfotelmatobacter sp. | reverse complement strand
GAAGGCATTCCGGAATTCAAATCGCAGGAAGAAGTGGATAAGTACGTTTGCAAACTGGAAGAGGACATGCGCGAAGCGGCCAAGAGGTTCGAATTCGAAAAAGCCGCCAAACTGCGGGATACAATCAAGGAACTGAGGACGAACGAGTTCCTGTTCACCTGAGGTCGGTTCGCTGCCCTTCGTCCGTAGATCACGATTTCTTAGTGAGGCCACAATGGCCCGTTGAATCCGAAGGATCGCGTGCGTACCTTAAGACCGGGGAGTGGACCAGATGGGTACTTTTGCTCTTTATTGGGCCGATTTGATTGGATTAGCAATCGCGCTCGTCTGCATAAACGGCGCAATCACGGGGAAGTTCTACACGCATAGTAGAGGACACCGCAAGCGATTGCTCGGTGAAGTGGGATCTTTTCGGATACGGCTCGCGTTTTTGTGCGCTGGGGTCGCGATGTTTGCGTTGGTAGGGCGAGACTTGGCTCAAAAACTAGGTGCGCTTAGGGTTAAATGAAAATCGGTAGCTACATTTAAGAGCCGCATAGAAAAAACACGATTTTCGTGTTACACTATTTTAGTGTCCTCCAAATCTCACCTGCGCAACGTCACCGTCACCCTCGAAGAAGATGTCGCCCAGTGGGCGCGCATCGAAGCCGCCCGCCGCGACACCAGCGTTTCCCGCCTGCTCGGAGAATTACTGAAAGAAAAGATGGGCGCTGTCGAAGCCAAGGATTCCGTCGCCGATGCCGCGGATCGGCTGGCAAACTTCGGCAAGCGGCACCGCCTCTCGTTGCGTGGGATCAAGATCAAAGACCTGATCAATGAAGGCCGACGGTGAGCCGGTTCGTCATTGACGCCTCGATTGTTCTGACTTGGTGCTTCCCCGACGAAAACGCTCCGGTGGCCCACAAAGTCGCTCTGATGTTCAGGCAGGGCGACACCGCCATCGCTCCGGCATTCTGGCCGCATGAAGTTCTGAATGCACTGCTCGTGGGCGAAAAGCGCAAACGCATTTCTCCTCCGCAGATCGACGCCTTCCTCGCAGACCTGAACGCGCTTCCTGTTGAACTGCACCACTTCCCTGCCGAGAACGTCTTTGGACGAATTCAGGAATTGAGCCGCGAGCACGCGCTGACCGCCTACGACGCGGCATATCTTGACCTCGCTCAAGTCAATGGATTGAAGTTAGCCACGCTCGACGAAGATCTGCAAGAAGCTTGTGAGCGATGTGGAGTCGCGCTGATCTGAATTACCGTCCGTACGCCGCGCTGGCGGCCACCGGCTTGCGGTGCATGGTGTATCCGTCGAAGACTTCGGGGCGGAAATTGAGATTAGGCGCACACAGCTTTTCGGTTTGACTCAAAAAGAGATAGCCGCCGGGTTCAAGATACAGATGTAAGCGTTCCACGAGTGCGCTACGCTGCGTGCGCGAGAGATGCGGCAGCACGTCCATGCAGAAGATGCAGTCGAATCGCCCGATGTAGACGGGCTTGGTCAGGTTCATGGTGTTGAAAGTGACCAGGCTGCGCAGCCGCGGCTTGACCAGCAGGTGCGCATTTCCGTTAGCTGAAAATGTAGCCGGGGGGTCGTTCGACGGAATGCGCGCATCACCATTCACCCCGCCCGCAGATCCATTGCCTGCGGGCTTCAATGCTTCGGCGGCGGATTGCCCGCCATTTCCGTTTGCAATCTTGGAGAAGCTGGCGCGAATCATCGCCGGAGGCAGACCCGCCAGAGCCGCCTGCGGATACAGTCCGCGCTCCGCGGCCTGAACCGCCGAGGGCAGCAGATCCGTGCCCACGATGTGAATCGACAAGTCTCGCAGGTTCTGCGGGAAGCTGGCCGCCGCGATTCCGCCCGTGGTGTTACGGCTGACCGAACTCTTCGCGTCCTTGTTACTGTTCCCGTTGGCGCAGCCGTTGCCGTTTGAATTGCCGCTTCCATTGGGCAGCGCTTCGCAAATGGCCATGGCAATCGAATAAGGTTCTTCGCCGGTGGCGCATCCCGCACTCCATATGCGAATCGTCGCGGGCAACTCGTCCGTTTTGCGCGCGCACAGCTGTGGAATCACATATTGTGCCAGAGCGTTCATGGCCCCGGGATGACGGAAAAAACCCGTACTCGTGTTCAGCACGCCATCGAGAAACCAGGGCAGAAAACCGGGATCCTGATCGCCAGCGCGCACGCGGTCGAGCAAAGCCGCGGCCGATTCCAGTTCCTCTTTCTCGAGGTAGTCAGCGACGTGCGCCGCCAACACGCTGTTCGGGCAGTCGAGCAGGATTCCGACCTGCCGCTCCACCAGCAGGCGCAGCTCCGACAGTTCGTGTTCCAGAATCGTAATGCCCGGCATCAAGCGATGCATAAGATCAGTACCCAGTTGCCAGTTTCCAGCGTTCAGGGTCAGAGCTGAGGGCGTCAGCAACTTATGACCTGACCCCTGACCTCTGACCCACGGTCCCTCGTTCTACGCTCCGGTCGCCACAGCGTATGACTTACCCGCGTCGGTTTCGGCCTGCTGCGCCACAACGTTCATTTCCTTTTCCAGCGACGAAAAGCGCTGCATGATCTCGTGAATGCGCAAGGTCATGTTGCGGATGGTCTCGACCTGCGCCCGCGTTTGCGCTGACAAGCTGCCCGGTTCGAGCAGCAGCAGGTCGGAATTGCCCAGCACCGTGGTGAGCGCATCATTCAGGCTGTGGCGCATCTCCAGCATGTAGCGCCCGAGCGTCGCCTGCCTTTCCAACGCCGTGCAGGAAGCCTCGGCACTCCGCGCCCGGGATTCGGCGCGCGCCCGGTGCACCGCCTCGCTCGCCGCCAGCACCAGGGTTTCCAGCCAGTGCGGCGTTTCCCCCGACGAATCTGTGCGCCGCAGAATGGAGACGCGCGGCCAGCGTTCGCGTACCAGCTGCACGACGCTCGCATTTCGGCAGGCGCAGAAGATCGGCTGTCCGGTGGAATGCAAAGGCTCAAGCACGACCGAGAGCAGTTCGCGCCGCAAGTCTCCGACGATCGCCACATCAAAGGCATCCACAGCGAACCGAGGCCAGAGTTCCCCGCTCAACAGCGTGAAAGTCGGAACCATGCGCTCCATCTGCCAGCGCGCGGTGATGCGCCGGGAGAAGTCGGGCTCGTCGGAGATGATCAGTACCGTCGGGGTGTCCACCTGCACACAATCCTTTGCGATTACCCTTCTTTGGGTTCCGAGTCCGGGTCCGCTTCCCAGCCCGGCACGCCTGACACTTCGAACTCAGGCGCATCGGCGTGGGCAGCCGTGGCTTTGCTTCTTGGCGCAGAAGAAGTTGCGACCGGCTTCGCCGCCGGCCGGGACGTACTCGCTGCCGCCCCGGGAACCACAGGAGCTTTTCCAGCGGCTCGGTTCGGAGCCGAATTTACCTTGCTTGCGGAAGCGGCTGGCGACGCTGGGCTCGCAGCCACTCGCACTCCCGGCTTCATCGCAGCCGCAGCATTTGGTTTTGCCGGAGGGTTCGATCCTGGCTTGGCTTGGGGCGGAGAATTCGGCGGCGCCTTGACAGCCGCATCCGCCGCTTTGCCGCGTCCGAGAGCAGTCTCAACCGAAGCCCGCAGATCTACCAGCATGCGCAGCGGCTGTCCCGAAGAGTACTCCGCCTGGAACATCACCTTCCACGACTGGCAGATCATGCGCAGGCGCAGGATCGGCTCCTGCGCGGAAAACTGCGCCCGGCGGCAATCGATCGTCTGAATGCCTCTTTCTTCCAGTTCGGTGAGGCCATCGAGAATGATGTTGAGATCGCCGAGCATGAGCCGAAAGAATGCCCGGCGCATCAGATAGCCGAAGCGCGTGAACGCCACCAGCGCGACCGGCATGTAGAACAGCTCGCCCGCCTGTCCTTTCGCTTTGCGTCCCTGCTCGAGAATGCCTCCATGCAGCAGCTCATCGAGCGAACGGCAGCGGCGCGCCGATTCCAGCACGCGATCGAGCGCGTTCAGCCACACCGGCGGCTTCAAGTCGACCTGGCGCAGAATAGGTTCGAGCGTCTGCGACACGTAGGCAAGATCAACGTCGTCATCCTGCAGCCCGGCTGGAGCCATCTGGCTGAAGTACTGCACCAGAAGGAAATCGACTTTATCGCGGATCGTGTCGTTCTTCTTGACCTTCGCCAGAAAGTGTTGCAACAGATTGAGCAGCGCTTCCGGAGTGACTGCGGCGTTGGTCTGCAGGAACTGGCGCAGCTGATGAACCTGGACTTTTTCGTCCATCTGCTCGAGCCAGTGATTGGCCTGCTCCACGGCCTCTTTGCCCGGCGTGTCGACTCCGGCTTCGAGATCAGGGCAGGTTTGCACATCGATGGCGAACTCGCGCGCCAGTTCGAAGTAGATGGGATACAAGCGGCAGGCCGACTTCCATTGCGCGGCTAGATCCTGTACAGGAGTGGAAGGGTTCATGGTTTCACGATCCAGTTGGGAACGTCTCGGCGAAAACGTGCCGCCACGACGGTTTTGCCCGGGTGATACTGCACCGCCACCACCGAGGCTTCCTCGTCGAGCGATCCATCAGAGTTGCGCACGCGCAGAACGTCTCCAAATTCGAATGGTGTGCTGCAGGCGAACAGAACCTCACGGGGAGTGCCAAATTCGATGACGGTGCTTTCGGTGAAATCGGAAGCTCTCTGGCCGCCCGCTTCCGCAATGCGTGCCAACCGTACCGGCAGCCGCACCGGTGCCGCCTCCGGAAAAAAGCGCGCCAGCCCGGCCACCGAGATGGCGTTGTGCGGTGCGCGTCCGGGTGCTGCGGCTTGATGGGCCAATCTTAAAATCCTTTTTTCCAGTTTGATCCGCTACCTGAACCTGCCATCTCAAGGTGCCGCTCGCGCCTCGTATCAGGGCACGGCTTCAGCCGTGCCGCTCAAGGCTTGCCACAGTTTCAGCGGCTTTAGCCGGTGAATTTGCCGCACCTCACGCAAAAATGCGGTCGGGCTCCCCCTCTTCCCGGTTAGGAAGAGCGTGGGGGAGCCGAAATCCGCAGTTCCGTGAAAGAACCGTGCAACATGGCGTCCAATTCTGGGAACGGAAGGACTAGCACTGAGGTGGAAGAGTTTTCAGCGATTTACGCGTGATTTTGCCCGTAATGAGTGAACTCCGTATGAACTTGGACGAAGTGTGCGTCTCAGCTTGAGACGGAGTCTCACGATTGTGAGTGGAGACTCCTTCCAGCCATCCTGTAAAACGCTGGGTTGCCCCATCCTGGTCTCGCGGTTTGTGCGAGACGGGTTGGGATGCGCCTTGGAAATCCCTCCGGCAACCAAAGCGGCAAGGGTGGGCAATCAAGCGACATCATTTTCCAAAACGCCCGCGCAGCCAGATCAGCCGGTGACCGGATTTGAAAAACCGGGGGCGACGTCCACCAGGTACCCGAGCTTCACGGGGAGAAATACCCCGTCCGAGATTCCCCAGGCGGCGAGCGAGTTCCGGATGGAAAAACCTGAAACGATGTGAGCTTCGGCCATCCACGCGGTGGAAGTGTAAGACGCGGATCCTCCGAACGAAAGATCGACAACCGTATTGTACGCAGCGCCGAACAGATAGCGCCGGGCCGGCTTGTCAAGCTGCTTCACGTCGTGGTCGGCTTGCCGATCGTGATAGCGAAATGGGGTGAAGGGCGAGCCCGGGATCGTCAGATTCGAGAACAGAGTTCTGGAGCCGCTTCGCAGCGATAGAACGAGACGCTTGACTTCCTTTGCCGCGTCGGCGCCCAGAGTCTTCTCCAGGTAGGGATAAACCAGGTTGACCAGATCATCCGTGATTTTGTTCATGCCATCGGCTGCGGCATAGATCTTCTTGGCTACATCCGCGGCCAGACCGGTTCCCTTGGAGATGGTTTCCAGCGCCTTGATCGCGCCCATGAGTTTGGTGACGAAAGAGATCACGTCAAATGCGCTGAAGTCGTCTTTGTGTTCGGAGCCGTGAAAGCGGTACAGGGCGTGATCATTCAGACTGTCCTTGATCTCATAACAATAGTCGGCTGTCTTGGGGATCATGTATCCGATCATGTGACCGGCCAGCATGCCCACCTCGCCCAGCGCATCTTTGACCGGCTTCAGAATTCTGTCTTTCAACTGGCCGAAGACGAACCCCGGCACAGGCTTGTCGAGGAAGTCATCGATTTCCCTGAGGATGGTTGGCAGATCTTCCTCGATTTTGTCGAATTTGAAGTAGTAGATTTCGCGGATAAAGAAAGTAGACGATTTTTTCGTTTGCTCAGCACGGAAGGGGAACATCGCGCAGCGAAAGAGCGCCTGAACTTTCTCCACTTCACCGTTGCCCAGCCGTCTTGCGCCCGGCAGCGACGGGTCCTCTTCGGAGTCTTCATCACCATGGTTCAGAATGGCCGGGTTCAGCGAGAACGATGCCAGCGATGGGTCCGATTTCTTCTTCTTTTCGAACTGCCGAATCACATAGTCGGCGACGTTGGTCGCCCTGCGGGCTCCCAGCTCAAAATTGTGGTCGGTCGGACCGGTGGCGCTCGCTGATCCGTGAATCATCAGGTCGTAGGTCCCTGGCCCCAGCCTTTTGAGCGCCCGGCCAATGAATGGCACCATGGTCGTCTCAATGAAATTTGTATGCTTGGGCATCAAGGTGTATTGATCTCTGTCGAAGCAGAAGAAAACCGCGTGAGGAACAACCACAAGGTACTTGCTGATTTCTTCCGGCATTGATTCGCTATATTGGATGTCGCCCATGATGCACCTCCAGTGATGAGATTTCCGATCCGTGCGGATGATTTCCCCAGGGGCCCTGTCGGCGTGGGAGATACGCCGATGTCGATTGGCATGCTGACCGTGCGATCAGCCTGAACCCGTTATCCCGTGAACCCGTGAACCGAAGATGAGAGCGACATCCCTCACCAGATGGCGCAGATGCATCTCTCTGGCGGTGTCCCTCGGTTTCACCGATACCGCTGAACTGGAGGCAGATTCCACCATGCCCGGGCACTGGGCGTCATACTTTCCTCCAGATTTTCGCGAGAGTATACCATGCCCCGCGAGAGGCATACAGGGGTGCACATTGTCGAACTTCGCTCGGCTCCAGGGCCGGAGGCGGCAGTCCCTAGAGGAATCTTGGATATCTGCAAAGGGTGGGTCCCGGGCGACCGGGAATTCTAGACTGGGCGTTGCCCCATCGTTGTCTCGCGCTTTGTGCGAGACAGGATGGGATGGGTCGAGAGAATCTCGCCTTCACGCGAAAACGCGGTAAGCGTAGGGCAATCACGCTGGTTTTCCATCCAGTTTCTAAAGTCGCCCGCCGAAAATGCCGATTGCCCATCAGAGATAGGCGAGTCTCAATCACGCAAGTTACTTGGAGGACGTAATGCCATTCCTGACCTGGGACAACTCGTATAGCGTGAAAGTTTCAAAGTGCGACGAGGATCACAAGAAGCTGTTCTCGTTGCTCAATGCGTTGCACGACGCCATGAAAGCGGGCAAAGGATCGCAGCTGATCCAGCAGATCGTGAAAGATCTGGCGGACTATACGAAATACCATTTCTCGCAAGAGGAAATGCTGCTTCGCCAGACGAACTACCCGGACCTCGTTTCGCATCAGGCGCAGCACAAGGCTTTTGTCAAGAAGGTGGAAGAGTTTCAGTCTGAAATGAAGGGTGGAAATTTTTCCCAATCCATCAACGTAGCTGATTTTCTAAGGGACTGGCTGGCCAACCACATCAAGAAGACGGATCAACAATACTCCGCTCACTTGAATTCCAACGGGATTTCGTAGATCTCCTCCACTCCGGGGTGGGCCCAGCCTTTCAGCGCCGTATTCACAAACCGAAGTTGCCCCATCCTTGTCTTGCGGTCTGTGCGAGACATGCGCGGTCAGCCGTGGCTACTCAAACGGAACCAATCAAGTAATCCCGGAGGATTTTCGTGGGATCCCACCCTCCCGCAAAAAGCGCGGGAAGCATTGGGCAACCCTGTCATTATTTTCATCTCACTGCAGCGTCTGGCTCGATTCCGCCGAGCTCACGGTGATGTTGTAACGCTTGAGTTTGCGATAGAGCGTGGCACGGCTGATGCCGAGCATGCGTCCCGCGAGGGCTTTGTCGCCTTTCACCTGCTCAAATACACGTTGGATCGTAGCCCGCTCGATGTCCTCAAGATCCGTGGTCGGCGGTGCGCCGGGGCGGACTTCGGATAAAGATGATTCGAAGCCAAGCTCGGATTCGAGCAGCGGCGAAATACCCGCTGCCGAGGCAGACGCCTCCGTCCCCGCCGCGATCGATGGAGGAAGATCGCCGAGATCAATAATCCTTCCGTTGCCCAACGCAACCGCGCGCTCGATGCAGTTTTCCAGTTCGCGGACGTTCCCCGGCCATTCATATTGCATCAGCGATTTCATGGCTGCGCTCGAAACCTGCATGCCCGAGCCGGGCGCGTAGCGCTCCAGAAACCAGTGCACCAGCATGGGGATATCGCTGCGGCGCTCGCGCAATGCCGGCACGTGCATGGCCACGACATTCAGGCGGAAGAACAAATCTTTGCGGAACGACCCAGTTTTGTAGGCGGCTTCGAGATCGCGATTGGTGGCGGCGATTACGCGCACATCGACCTTGATCCGCTGATTGCTTCCCACCGGCCTGACTTCTTTTTCCTGCAGCACACGAAGCAATTTCGCCTGCAATTCCAGCGGCAATTCGCCGACCTCGTCGAGAAAGACCGTGCCGCCGTCCGCGGACTGAAACAATCCCTGCTTCGACCTCAATGCGCCGGTAAACGCGCCTTTTTCGTAGCCGAACAGTTCGCTTTCGATCAGCGTGGGCACCAGTGATCCGCAATCGACGGCGACGAACGGCCGGCTCGCGAACGCTCCGCGAAAATGAATAGCCCGCGCCACTAATTCTTTTCCGGTTCCGCTTTCGCCATAGATGAGCACCGGCGTGCGCGTATCTTTCAGCCGCGCGACCATGCGCAGCACTTCCTGAATTTTGGCCGACGATCCCACGATCCCGTGCACCGCAGTTTCCGAATCCATGCGCTGGCGCAGGAATTCGTTTTCTTCGACTAACCGAACTTTTTCCGCCATGCGCCGCAGAAACAATCGCAGTTCTTCCAGCGGCGAGAATGGCTTGGTGATGTAGTCGTAGGCGCCCAGCTTCATGGCCTGCACCGCGGTTTCAATCGATCCATGGCCGGTCATGACTGCCACTTCGGTGCGCGGCAAAAGCTTTTTTACTTTTTCCAGGAATTCCAGCCCCGACATGTGCGGCATCACCATGTCGGTCAGGATCATGTGCGCCGGCTGTTCTTCCAGCAGCGCCAGCGCCGATTCCCCGCTTTCCGCCTCCATGCAGATGAAACCGAGCGCCTCTCCAATGGTCGCGCAAAGCTTGCGGATGGTCTGCTCATCGTCGACGATCAGCAGACGGATGCGAAGGTCGTCTTTGGTCGCTGGATTCACCGCGCTTTCCCCATCGTGCTGGAGATCACATCGATCAACTGCTGCACGCGAAAGGGTTTTTCCACGCAGGGCGCGCCGGTCTGGCGCAGCGTGGCCACCGTCTCTTCATTGGCGATGTCGCCGGTGATGAACACCACGCGCCCAGCCAAATCCGGCCGGTGCTGCGCAATCCAGGCATGGACTTGTCCGCCGTCGACGCCGCCCGGCGTGCGCATGTCGGAGACCACGCCCAGAAACGAACCGTTCTCCAGCAAGCGCAACGCCTCGACTCCGGAATCGCAGCAGACCACGGGATATCCGCTACGCTCAAGAGCGGCTTGCACATAGGACATGACGGCCGGTTCATCTTCGATGAGTAAAACCGGCAACAGGGATGGTTTGGTCGCGGGCAGACTCATGTCTGTTTCACTCCTGCGGCTACACGCAATGATGCGGTATGCGAACTTGCGGGCAAGCGGACGATAAAGGTCGCGCCCGGCTCAGCCAGATTGTTGTGGCAAAGAATCTCGCCGGCGTGCTCCTTCACGATCCCGTAACAGATGCTGAGGCCGAGGCCGGTGCCCTTGCCAACCTCTTTGGTGGTGAAAAACGGGTCAAAAATTTTGTCGGGATGGCTGATGCCGTTGCCGTTATCGCGGAATGAAACTTCGACCGCGTCGCCGGCTTTGGTCGACATGATCTCGATCCGAGCGGGCCGGCCGACTTCGTGCACCGCGTCATAGGCGTTGTTGAGAATGTTGAGAAAGACCTGCTGCAGCTGATGCGCGTCGCCCATCACTTCGGGCAGATTCTCATCCAGATGCTCCACTACCTCGACGCCGTGATTAGTGAAGTCGTAAGAACGCAGCTGTACCGTCCGCCGCAGAATGGAATTGAGCTGCACTTCGGCGCGCTGCGGCGGCATCTGGCGGGCGAAGCTGAGCAGGTTCTGCACGATCTGTTTGGTCCGCTGCGCTTCCTGCAGAATGACGCGCAGATCCTTGCGCGCGGTCTCGGGAATGCCGGGATTCTCCATCAGCAGATCGGCAAATCCGAGAATGGCCGTGAGTGGATTGTTCACTTCGTGGGCCACGCCCGAGACCAGTTGCCCAACAGCGGCCATCTTTTCCGCATGCACCAGTTTGTCGCGCAGCACCGCCGAATCGGTGATATCGGTGAGCACGGCCACCACGCACGTAACCGTACCGTGTTCGTCGCGCATAGGACTTAGATTGGCCGAGAACTTGCCGGTGAGGCCGCCTCCGCGCACGATCTCCACTTCCAGATTGTCGACCTGCTGTCCTTTCAGCGTACTCTCCAGCGCCTGGGAGAATTGCTCGACACAAGCAGGAGCGGCCAATTCGACCAAGGGACGCCCGAGCAGATCGTGCTCTTCCATTCCGGCCTCATGCCAGCGGCGATTGGCATAGCTGACCAGCCCGGCGGTATCGGCCACGACGATCAGGCTCTGCGTGTTGTCGAGGATCTTCGCGGAAAAATCCCGTTCGCGATGCAGCTCCGACTGATAGGTGCGCAGGCCGGTCACGTCGAGCATCAGGCCACGTATCTGCAACAGCTGGCCGGCGTCGTCGTACAGCCCAAAAGAGTTGACGAGAGCGTGAATCGGCGAGCCGTCTTTGCGCCGCAAGGTCGTCTCGTAGTTGTGCATGCTGCCGCTCTGTTCGAGCAGGCCGATGTAACGCTCCCGCTCCTGCGGCGAAAAATAAAGCTGTGTCGGAATATCGATCTGCAGCAACTCTTCCCGGCCGGAGTAGCCCAGCATGCGCACCATGGCGTCGTTGACCTCCACGAAACGGCCGCCAGGCGTGCTGAAAAACAATCCTTCCTGGATGTTGTCAAACAACTCGCGATAGCGCCGCTCGGCCTCGCGCCGGTCGGTGATGTCTTTCAAGACATGAATCGTCTGCAGTCCCTCGTCCCTGTCGGCATGCACGCGGGAAGTCGAAACCAGGAAGGTCCGGTCGAACACGGAATGAACGAATTCATCGTGGTCTTCCGCCATGCTTCGGCAGAAGGGGCAGGAGTGGTGGGCAACTTCGTTGCCCGCCAGCAAAGCGCGAATATTCAGTCCAACGATTTCCGCCGGAGGCACTCCGATCATCGCCGCCAGCGAACGATTCACGCGTAAGACTTTGCCAGCCTTGTCGTGAACCACAATAAAATCGGGAATGGCATCGAAGATCTCGATCCAGTGCCGGTTGGCCCGCTCCACCCGCTGGCGCTGCTGTTCCGAGGAATCCAGATTCCGCGCTACTTCCAGGGCGATGGCCGCCTGATTGGAAAGAGCTCGCGCGCGCCGAATGTCTTCCTGCGAGATTCCCGCTCCATCCGGTTTGTCTAAGACCCCGAACATCCCCAGCAGCTGACCGCCCGCGCCCTGCAAGGGCACTGCCAGAAACTGGTGAACGCTATATTGCGCCACCACCTCCAGATTCGTGCCCGGCGTGCGGCTGGCTTCGTCGGTCTGGAAAACCTCTTTCGCGCGCACAGCGCGCGTCGCAATGCCTTCCGGAAACACGGTCTCGACCGCTCTGGGCTTTCCGCCCTCCGCGCCGTACCGCACCAGAAATTGCTCGTTTTCGAGCAGCGCGATGAAGGAACGCCCGAAGCCCAGAAAATCGGCGGCATGAATCACGAATGATTGCAGAAACTGGTTGAGATCGCCGCTCGACCGCAGTTGGGAAGAGATCTCCAGCAACTGATGCAGTTCGTGCGCCTGGGCGTGTGCGATCGAATACAGCTCGGCATGGGCAATGGCCACGGCGCCGAAGCTGGCGATGGCCGATACCAGCGATTTTTCCTCCGCGCTGAAGATGCCCTGGCGGCGCGGATAGACCAGAATCGCGCCCTGGGTTCGGGACGTGCGCAGCGGAGCCGCGATCAGGATTCCTGCTGCAACCAGATTTCCCAGCGAGTGCGCGTCGGCGCCGATGGAAAGCGTGATGACCTCTCCCGCGGACACGGCGCGCTGCGCCAGTTCCGCGGCGAAGCGCAAGGTCCGGCGGTCATGGCGAGCGCGAGCCGAGTTGGCCAGCTGCGGGGTTTCCGCCGAGACGGCGCGCAATTCAAACGGACCCGCCTGCTTGAGCAGCGCGCACACCAGCGGCGAACCGAGCAGAAGCCGCAAGCGGTCGGCCAGAGCCTCAACCACCGAGGCAACGTCGGGCGTGCCGTGCAGGGCCTGCGCGACATCGGCCAGAATCTCCGCGCGCCGGTTTTCTTCCCGCGACGACTCTCGAACTCGCGCCGCTCCCAGCAGGTTGCCGAGTTCCGCAGCCAGCAGTGTCGCCTTCGCGGCGAAGTTTTCGTCAAACAGCGCACTGTCGTGGTCATGCACGAAAACCAGCACACCCGCGATCTCACCAGACACGGCAACGGGAGCGGCCAGCACACCGCGAGAAACGAATTCCGCTTCTGCGGAACCGGCGGGCACTTGATTGCTGAAAACGGCGCGCCTCTCGCGCACAGCCTCAGCCAACAGCCGGCTTTCTCCGGCGTGGAGCCGCATTCCGAGAAAGCGCTCTACAGCGACGGCATCGCCCTGCTCCCAGACCAATTCACTCGCGCCCAGGCAGCGCCAGAAATGAACCCCTTCCACTTGAAAAAAAGCCCGCGACTCGCGGCAGAACAAATCGATCAATGCGCTCGAATCTCCCCGCTCATCGGTTTGGCGAGTGAGGTTGAGCAGAAGTTTCTGGAACGCGTCTCCCAAGACAGAACCGGAGTTCGGTTCCGCCAGGATGCGGCCAGAATACTGAAGACTGCTGCCGAGGCTGGGAGGAAGCAGTTCGGGATTCACAAGTTCTTGAATCTATTGGGAAATTATATGTCATCTCAATTTGAGTCAAGAGAAATGGCAAATGGGGGTGCCAGCGTATGAAATCCCGAGACTTGGTTGAGACGGCGTCTCAGGCTGAGATTAGGCACGCCGCGAACGCGGCGTGAGATTGGCGCTACCCGATTTCATCCCCCGCGAGAGAACTCTGGGAGGAACAAAGTCTCATGCTGGCAAGAAGATACAGCTCATTACTTCGGTTTTCTCGGAAGTGTACGCTTGGCCCACTCATTGCACGTTCAGCTCGCTGATGCAGTGCGACTGAGGAGGAATTGTGTCTGGACGAGTTTGGGTGGTCCTCGAGGCTGCCCTGATTGTCGCAGTCAGCTTTCAACCAGTTTATGTCAAAGCGCAAAACGGGCAGAGCAATGCCGGGTCGTCGTCTGCGCAGAACAGTGATATTTACCGCCGCGCCAAAGTGAGGGTGCAACCGGTGTATCCCGACCTGGCGCGGAGGATGGAACTTTCCGGGACGGTCAAAATTGAGGTCGTGGTCGCCCCCAACGGAACCGTGAAAGACGCACGCGTGGTGGGCGGGCATCCGGTGCTGGCAGGAGCGGCGCTGGACGCAGCCAAGCACTGGCGCTTCGAACCGGCTCCGGCCGAGAGCTCCGGGGTGATCGAATTCAAATTTGACCCGCCGCATGACTAACGTGAACCCGCTGGGCCGCAGGAGACAGGGCATGACGATTGGCAAAAAGCTGTACATCAATTTCGGGATCATCCTCGCGATGGTGGTGGTGCTGTTCCTGGTGAACTGGTCGGCGGTGCAACGCGAGCACGCGGCCAAGGACGCCGCCAAAGCGGCCATGGAACTGGAAGATGCCACCAATACGATCCGCTTCCAGATGATGCAGAACCGTCTTTATCTCAGCAACTATCTGCTCAGCGGCGACACCCGCGAAATCGACCACATGAATGAAGGCTTGCGCCTGCTCAACGACAAGCTGGAAGGGGCCAAGAACCTGGCCAGCTCCGATCAGGTCAAAACCGCGCTCGGCAAGGTGGAGCAGCTGGAGCAGTCCTGGTCCAAGGAGTTTGCCCAGCCCCTGATCGACAAGCGCAAAGACGTAGACGCCGGCAATGCCACCGTCGCCGAATTGCAGATCTATTACCTGCAGAAGGATGCGCCGGCCTGGGTCAAGAACTCGACCGACGCGCTCGACGGCGCCGAGGTGGAGAACAAAAGGCTGGTCGACGATCGCAGCAAGTCCGACAATAGCGCGGCCACCTGGACGGTTGTGGTCTCGTTTTTCAGCACCCTGATCGCCCTCTGCGTGGGCGCGATCGTTGCTTATCGCACGGCGAAAACCATCACCCAGCCGCTCACCGATCTGATGGGAGTCGCCCGGGCCATCGGCAACACCGGCGATCTCGAACACAACATCGACATGACGCGCGACGACGAGATCGGCGAGCTGTCGCGCAGCTTTTCCCGAATGGTCACCTATCTCAAGGAGATGGCCGGAGTTTCCGAAGCCATCGCCGCCGGAGACCTGCGGCTTGAGGTCAAGCCGCGTTCTTCGCACGATACTCTCGGCAACGCCTTCACCCGCATGGTCGACGGACTGGCCGGGCTGGTGCGCAGCGTGCGCGACGCCTCTTCGCAGGTGGCCAGCGCCTCCAGCCAGGTCGCCGGGGCCAGCGAAGATTCCGCCAAGATCGGCCTGCAGGCCTCGTCCGCCATCGATGAGGTCACCTCGACCATGCACGAGATGAGCGTCAACGTGCAGAACATGGTGAAGTCGACGCAAGTGCAGGCTTCGAGCGTGAGCGAGACCTCCGCCTCCATCGATCAGATGGTCGCATCCATCCAGCGCGTGGCCGATACCGCCAAAGTGCTGCTCGATATTTCCAACCGGTCGCGCGAGGAAGTGCACTCCGGTATCACCACCATGGAGAAAGCGACCGACGGCCTGACCCGCATCAACACGACGATCACCTCCTCCGGCGAGATCATCGGCGCTCTCGGTCAGCGCGCCGACGATATCGGCAAGATCATTGAGGTCATCGACGATCTGGCGGAGCAGACCAACCTGCTGGCCCTGAACGCAGCCATCGAAGCGGCGCGCGCCGGCGAGCATGGCCTGGGATTCGCCGTAGTGGCCGACGAAGTCCGCAAGCTGGCGGAAAAGTCGGCGCAGTCGACCAAGGAGATTTCCGAGCTGATTCAGAGCATTCAGAAGGAAGCGCGCAAGGCGGTCGAGAACATGGACCGCTCCACCTCCATCGTCAACGAAGGCCTGGAACTGGGCACGGAGTTGAACGCCGCGCTCAAGAAGATCTCGAACGTGGTCACCGAAGTCTACAAGTTCGCGCAGGAAATCGGCGCGGCCACCAACGAGCAGTCGCACGGATCGTCGCAGATCGCCCGCGCCACCACGCGGCTGAACGAAATCACGCACGAAATCAACTCGGCGGTGGAAGAGCAGGCTTCGGGCGCGCAGGCCGTGGTCAAGGCCATGGAGCGCATGCGCGAACTGGTGCAGCAATCGACTTCCGGCTCGACCGAGCTGGCGGCTTCTTCCGAGCAGATGTCGAAGATGTCGCGCGGCCTGCTGGAATCGCTCGACCGCTTCTCGCTCGATGAAGCCGGCTCGCGCACGAAGGCGCCCGACAATTCCGGGCGGTCGGCGCGACGGGCGGCGGCGGGAACGCAGGCTTAATACCGGAAAGCGCGAGGAGCGTGCCAACAGCAAGGTCGGGCAGGGCTGTGCAGCGGGGTCCAAGAAAATGAGCCGTGAACTCCATATCGTGGGCTTTCAGGTCGGACGCGAAACCTATGGCGTCCCCATCACTTCCCTGCACGAGATCGTGCGCGTGCCGGAAATTACGGCGGTGCCCGACGCTCCCGACTATCTCGAGGGCGTGATCAACCTGCGCGGCAAGATCGTTTCCGTCATGGACCTGCGCAAGCGTTTCGGCGAAAAGCAGGCGTCGCTCAAGAAGCAGAACCGGATTCTCGTTGTCGAGCATGGCGGCCGCTTGGCCGGCCTGATCGTCGATTCGGCTTCGGAAGTGCTGAAGATTCCCGCCGACGCGGTCGAACCTCCTCCGGCGGTGTTTCAGGAAGGCGGCCTCAACTGCGTGACCGGCCTGGGCAAGGTGGGCGGGCGTCTGGTGGTGCTGCTCGATATGAGCAAGTTGCTGGCTCCGGCGACGTTGCAGACTGGCGGCGAAGCGGCAGAAAAGAAGAACGCGAAACAGGAAGCACGAGCAGCGGCAGGAAGATAGAAGCCAAAGTTTCACAGTTTCACGTTTCAGAGTTTCGAGTTGCAAGCTTCACAGGTTTTCACTTCCAAAGTTTCTCGGTCCGCGAATCTCGGAGCTCCGCGGTCTCGAAACCTTGAAACCTGAAACTTGCTTACAGAAGTTGTCGGCGGAAGAGCGAGTAGAAAACGCATGAGCACATCCGGAGCAGCACCAGCTCCCATATTGACAGAAGCGGAACTGAAGCTGCTGCAGGCGCTGATTTATCAGGAGTGCGGCATGCACTTCGACGAGCGCCGCACGCACTTCCTGCAGGACCGGCTGCTGCGCCGCTTGAAGGAATGCCGCGCCGATTCGTTCTACGCCTACTACCGGCTGCTCATCAGTCATCAGGGCAAGGACGAACTGGCCCGCCTGCTCGAAAATCTCACGGTCAACGAGACCAGTTTCTTCCGCCACAAGGCGCAGCTGGACCTCTTCCAGAAGGGCATCCTGGAAGATCTATTCCGGCAGAAAAGCCAGCGCCGCGAATATTCCATCCGCATATGGAGCGCGGGATGCTCCACCGGGCAGGAGCCGTACACGCTGGCCATGCTGGTGACCGACGCGCTCGCCTATTACTACTTGCGTAATCCTCTGCCCATGGAGCTGCCGCTGCCCAAGCCGCTGGTGCCGCCGCCGTGGCGAGTGGAAATACTGGCTTCCGATATCAGCTACTCGGTGCTGCGGGCCGGGCAGGAGGGCGCGTATACCGAGCACCAGATGTCGATGGTCGATTACAGCTATCGCCTGCGCTATTTCGATAAAGTCGGCGATCGCTATGCCATCAAGAAAGCGTTGAAGGAGATGGTTCACTTTGACTTCCACAACCTGAAGACCGAATACCTGCCGCAGCGCAATGACGTCATCTTCTGCCGCAACGTGATGATGTACTTCGACGAGGCCGAGCAGAAGCGGCTGATCGAAAAGTTCTATCGCTGCCTGAATGCCAACGGATATCTGTTTGTCGGGCACGCCGAGAGCCTGCTGGGGCTGACCAAGAAATTTCAGATGGTGCACAGGGACAGCGGCACGGCGTACCAGCGAGTGGAGGTAAGGGAGTAACCATGACTCATTCCCCCGATGAGCGCGGACTGGAACTGCGGGAGCTCTTCTATGAGACTTCGCAGGAATTGCTGCAGGCGCTGAACGATGAAGCCCTCCAGTTGGAGAAGCATCCCGGCGATGAGGAAATCGTGCGCTCGATCCGGCGCACAGTGCACACGCTGAAGGGAGATGCGGCGGCCTGCGGCCTGAGGGAATTGAGCGAACTGGCGCACCAGTTCGAAGACGCTCTGTCGCTCGAAGGCGCGGCGGCGCACTCCGCCGTGGCCGAGATCGCCTTCGCCGCTGCCGATGTCTTCGTGGAGATGATTGCCGCCTACCATCGCGGCACAAAGCTTCCCTCCACCAAGGCCCTGAGCAAGAAAATTCAGGATCTGACCGCGGCTCCGGTAATGAGAAAACCGGCGCGCGGGAAAAAGAAGGCTGCGGCAAGCACCACGAAAAAATCTGCGTCGAAACCCGCAAGCGCAAAGACTTCAGCGGCACGATCCACCGTGAAATCCATCTCCGACTGGACGGAATACGAACGGCTGGCCATGACCAACGCCCAAGCCGAGGGCCAGGATGTGTTGCACGTCATGGTGAAGATGGATCCGCATTGCGCCATGCCCATCGCCGGACGGCAGCTGGTCCACAACGCCATCAGCACCATGGGGCCGGTGATCGCGGTTCGTCCCGATATCAAGTCGCCGGCCGCTTCGAAACATGTCGAGTTCGTGCTGGCCACGGTGCAGACAGCCGATCAGATTGCGGCGAAATGCAAGATCCCGACCATCGTCGATGAAGTCACCGTGGAGGTGCTGCTGACGCCCGCCCCGGCCGCGGCTGCGAACAAAGCCCAGCAGCTTCCCGCCGAAGCCACCGCTCCGCCATCGGACTCAGCCAGCTCGGCTGCCGATGCCGCCCCTGCCCCGGCGCGGCTTGAAGCCGTGACCAGCCCCATCGTGCAGGAAAACATTCTGCGCGTCGAAGCCGGCCGCATCGACAACGTGCTCAACCTGGTTGGCGAGCTGATCATCGGCAAGTCGATGCTGCAGCAGGCCATCAACGAGTTCGCCAAGCGCTATCCCAAGGAACTTCTGCGCGGCAAGTTTTCGGACGCCATGGGATTCCAGTCGCGCGTGCTCAATGATCTGCAGCGCTCGGTCATGAAGATTCGCATGGTGCCCGTCGATCAGCTGTTCCGGCGCTTTCCGCGCCTGGTGCGCGATGTGGCCCGGCAATGCGGCCGGGACGTCGAACTGGTGGTCAGCGGCGAAGATACCGATCTCGATAAAGGCATTCTCGACGCCATCGGCGAACCGCTCACGCACCTGGTTCGCAACGCGGTGAGCCACGGCATCGAATCGCCGGAAGAACGCCAGAAGGCCGGCAAATCGCCGCACGGCCTGGTCCGGCTCAACGCCTATCACCAGGGGAACCACGTCATCATCGAAGTGACTGACGATGGCCGCGGCATCGACGCGCAAAAAATCCGCAGCAAAGCCCTTGAACTCGGGCTCACCACTCAGGAAGAAGCGGCGCGGCTCAGCGATACCGAGGCACTTGATTTCATCTTCCGCCCCGGCTTCTCGACCGCCGAGCAGGTCACGGAAATTTCCGGGCGGGGCGTCGGCATGGACGTGGTGCAAAGCGTGCTCCACCGGCTCAAGGCTTCGATCAACGTCGAAACCCGCGCTGGCCACGGCACGACCTTCCGTCTCAAGCTGCCCTTGACGCTGGCGATCATTCGCGCCCTGCTGTTCTGGGTCGAGCAGCGGCTCTATGCCATTCCGCTCAACGCCGTGGTCGAAATCGCCCGCACCATCGAATCGGAAGTTCACCAGGTGGACAACTACGAAGTCCTGCAGCTGCGCAATCAAGTGCTGCCGCTGCTGCGCCTGGGCCGGCCTGCATCCGAAGGCGACCGCAAGGCCAAGCTCTTCGTCCTCGTGATTCTGGTCGGCGAGCGCAAGTACGGACTCATCGTCGACGCGCTCGAAGGCGAGGAAGAACTGGTCATCAAGGCGCTCGACGATCAGACCTTCTCCACCGATCTGGTCTCCGGAGCTTCTATCCTTGGCGATGGCCGCGTGGTGCTCATTCTCAATCTTCCGGCCGTGGTCGAGCACGTCGCTCAGGAACGCCCCGAGGAAGCCGGGCACGCCGCTTCCGGCCTGCTGCTGTCGCACACCGAACGGGCGCGGCTGGCCATGAGCAGCGGCCTGGGAGGTCAGGCATGACCGCCCAGAAACGAGTCCGCGTGCTGGTGGTCGATGACTCGGCGCTCATGCGCAAGCTCATCCCCCAGATGCTCGCGACCGATACTTCGATCGAAGTCGTCGGCACGGCCATGGATGGCTCCTTCTGCCTGAAAAAGATCGAAGAACTGAAGCCCAACGTGGTCACGCTCGATCTGGAAATGCCGGGCATGAACGGCATCGAGGCGCTGAAGGAAATCATGCGCCGCGAGCCCCTGCCCGTCATCGTCTTCAGTTCGCACTCGACCGAAGGCGCTACCGTTACGATGAAGGCCCTGGGTCTGGGCGCGTTCGACTTCGTCACCAAGCCGAAAGATGCTTCCGCGCACATGGCGGAAACTTCCAAGGAATTGATCGCCAAGATCAAAGCCGCGGCCGACTGCAAGCTCAAGCCGCGCATGCTGGCCGGACTTCCGCCCAAGCTGCAGAAAGCGTCCGCACCCAAGGGAGCTCCCAGCAAGATAGTCGCGATTGGCGTTTCCACCGGAGGTCCGCAGGCGTTGGAATATCTGCTGACCACCCTGCCGCCGGATTTTCCCGGCGCCATCGTCGTGGTCCAGCATATGCCCGACGGGTTCACCGACATGTTTGCGCGGCGCCTGGACGAACTCAGTCCGCTGCGCGTGAAAGAAGCACAGTCGGGAGATCTGCTGCAGGCGGGGCGCGTGCTGATCTGTCCCGGCAGCCGGCACCTGAAAGTCAAGCGGCTGCCCATGGGAGACATCGTGGTGCTCGCCGATGAACCGCGCGTGAACGGGCATCGGCCCAGCGTCGACGTGCTCCTGCGCAGTGTGGCGGAGGAATTTCACGTGCAGGCGATCGGCGTTCTCATGACCGGCATGGGAGACGACGGCGCTGAGGGTTTGGGCGAGATTAAGAAGCATGGCGGCATGACCATCGCGCAGAGTGAGGATTCGTGCGTGGTTTATGGCATGCCCAAAGCCGCGATTGAGCGCGGCTATGCTATCCGCGTGGTTGGTCTGGATGTAATGGGCGCGACTTTGCAGGCATTGTGCGGCCGCAGCGGCAGCAAGGCCGTACAGGCAGGAACTTAGAAGCGAATTGTTGGGTGGCCCACCCTACGCGGTTTTCGTAGGGTGGGGATTTTCGGTGGGAATTCAGGCCGCGTCCCGTAGGAACGGCTGAAACTCCCACAAAACAAGGAGATCAGCCGGAACGCCCCGTGACCAGCGTGATCTGGCCGAGACGATCCGAACGTGATATGCAAGTCAAAGGGGAGGTCTGTATGGAGCAGTTCGTACCAGTAAAACGGAAAAAGGACGGGCAGGCAGTCCGCTACCTGATCGTGGACGACTCGGTTTTCGCCCGCAAGAACCTGGCCCGCATGATCGAAACCTTCGGCGGGCAGGTGGCGGCCGAGGCCGGCGACGGCTTGACCGCCATCAGCGAGTTCGACCGCACGCATCCTGACATCGTGCTCATGGATATCACCATGCCGCAGATGGAAGGCATCGAGGCGGCCGAACGCATCGTGCAGCAGCATCCGGAAGCGCGCATCGTCATGGTTTCCTCGGTGGGATATCAGGAAAACATCGTCGCCGCTTTGCAGCGCGGGGCGCGCCATTTTGTGCAGAAGCCGGTGAAACCGGAAGTGCTCTACGAAGTCATCAAGTACGTGCTCGGCGAAGATGGGGTGGTCGCCGGTGCGGCGGCCGGTGCAGGAACGGGAGCCTAACGCGATGAAGATGGAATTGATCCAGCCTTTCATCAACGCGGCTGATGCCGTGTTGTCGCAAGGATTGCAGGGCTCGACCAAGGTGGGCAACCTTACCATGGAGGAGCAGGCTT
>JASHQK010000417.1 GCA_030039195.1 Candidatus Sulfotelmatobacter sp. | reverse complement strand
CTGGCGCCGCCCGCCTCCGCCTTTTCCAGAATCTTCCGCTCGATTTCCATGTTGCTCTCGTCCAGTTGCGAAAAGCTTTGCCAGGCCGGACGATCAGCCGGAATCTCGGAATTCTTGATCCAGTTCCCGCACGCGTACTGATAAAAATCGACGCAGGGATCGATGCTCTTATCAATGTTGTCGATGCTGAAGCCAGGCCCAGGCTTCGAATCTGCGGATTGCGCAAACACATAACTCGTACTCAACAGAAGACACACCAGCAATAAATGCGGTAGACGCATGGCGGGGATTCTCCTTTGTTCGTGCGACGGAGAATTCTATGCCGCGCTTTCGTTCTTCGGCAACCTGAACAGCCGTGAGGGTGCCCCACCTTTGTCGCCTTGTTTGCGACAGGGTGGAAATTAGGACAAAGGATCGAAGAAGTGGATAACGAGACGCTCACGAATGCACGAACATTCGGAACCCCTCCACCCACGGGTATAATCGATTCTTGTCGAGTTTTCGATCGAGGATCGTCCTATGACTTCGGGCAATGGCTCTCATGGCATCAGCTACAACGTCCCTCAACCACGCGCCGAATGGATCGCCCGCCGCAAGCAAACGAACACCGACGGCAATTTCTCCCAGATGCACTACGCGCGCCAGGGGATCGTCACCGACGAGATGGGTTTCATCTCGCACAAAGAGAAACTCACGCCCGAGCTCGTCCGCGACGAGGTTGCCCGCGGACGCATGATCATTCCCGCCAACATCAACCATCCCGAACTCGAGCCGATGGCGATCGGCGTGGCTTCCCTTTGCAAGATCAACGCGAATATCGGAAATTCCGCGGTCACTTCTGAAATCAACGAAGAACTGAAAAAGCTCCATACCGCCGTCCACTACGGCGCCGACACGGTCATGGATCTTTCCACCGGCGGCAACATCCACGAGATTCGCGAAGCAATCCTCCGCCACTCGCCCGTCCCGATCGGCACAGTTCCGATTTACGAAGCGATCGCTCGCGTGAAGCGCGTCGAAGATCTGAACGCCGAAGTTATGCTGGAGGTAATCGAGGAACAGGCCGCGCAAGGCGTCGATTACATGACCATCCACGCAGGCGTGCTCATTCAATATCTGCCGCTCATTTCGAAGCGGATCACCGGCATCGTAAGCCGCGGCGGCGCCATCCTCGCCCAGTGGATGGCCTACAACCACAAACAGAATTTCCTCTACGAGCGCTTCGACGACATCTGCAAAATTTTCAAGAAGTACGACGTCAGTTTTTCACTGGGCGACGGACTTCGCCCCGGCTGCGTCGCCGATGCCAGCGACGAAGCCCAGTTCGCCGAACTTAAGACTCTCGGCGAATTGACGAAAAAAGCCTGGCAGCACGACGTGCAAGTCATGATCGAAGGCCCCGGCCACGTTTCCATGGACAAAATCAAAGAGCAGGTCGACAAAGAAGTCGAATACTGCTACGAAGCGCCCTTCTACACGCTCGGCCCGCTCGTCACTGACATCGCTCCCGGCTACGACCACATCACGTCAGCGATCGGCGCGGCCATGATTGGATGGTACGGCGCCGCCATGCTCTGCTACGTCACGCCGAAAGAGCATCTCGGCCTGCCCAACGAGAAAGATGTGAAAGACGGCATCATCGCCTACAAGATCTCCGCCCACGCCGCCGACATTGCGCGGCAGCGCCCCGGCGCCCGCGATCGCGACGACGCCCTCAGCTATGCCCGCTATAAATTCGACTGGGAGAAGCAGTTCGCGCTGTCTCTCGACCCCGAGACCGCCCGCTCCATGCACGACGAAACTCTTCCCGACGACTATTACAAAGAAGCGGCCTTCTGCTCGATGTGTGGCCCGAAATTCTGCTCAATGAATTATTCGTCGAAGGTCGACGAGTACAACAAGCAGGTCCACGGCATCGAGAAGAAAGATTATTCAGACCTGGTCGATAAACTGGTCACGTTGAAGTAAATCGTGGAGCAGCGGACGCCATCGCCCGCCAAGAACAGCTAAGAATTGAATGTCGCTAGGCGGACACCACACACAATTACAGCGTTGATGGTGCGCATTCCGGGCCTACCTGCTTGCTAAGGTGGATGCCTTAAAGCACTCTTACTGCGGGATCTCGATGCGGGGAATACTGATCTGGGGAATCTGGATTGAGCGGAACGCCACCGGATTGACCCTGACCATCGTCCGGATGCACAGTCTGCGATCGGCCATTCGGGCTTCGATACGCGCCCGCTCTGCCTGAATTCGCGCGCACCGCGCCTGCTCGCGCGCCGAGAAGGCTTCGGTCCGGGCATACACAGCCTGCGCGCGCGCCATCTCGTCCTGCGCGTTGGCAAGCGCCGAGTCAGACAACGCTGTCATACTATCGCGCGCTCTCATCAGGCTTACTTCTGCCAGGAATTGATCCGCCCTTCCATTGGCTAAATCCGCCACTGCTGCCGAGACATGCTGCGCTCGGTCGGCAATGCGATGCGCCCATTCCAGGCCGCCGTCGTGGTACCCGGCGTTCAAAGCTGCGGCCAGCACCCCAGCGGCCAGCCATCCCCATGCTTGTGTCGTTTTCATCGTCTTCATTTCCTATATGCCATATAGACGAAGGCTGCTGCATTCCGTTAGCAAGAGAGGATACGGACGGAATGGTTAGGAAGTTCCCCCAAATAAGCCGCCAGCCCGTGCCCAGCTGGGGCCACCGCCCGGCTGGGTATATTTCTGCGGTCCGTTACCGCTCAGACAGGGAACCCTGCCGAAATGCCTCCACAAGGCATCTCGGTGCCAGTTCCTATCCGCCAGCTTTGAGTTCCTGCAGGACTTGTTTTGCGATTTCTTTCAGGGTCTCGAACACGCCGACGCCTTGGAAGGCGACCGCTTCGACAACCGGTTCGTTTTTGCGGCGAAGTTCGGTCGAGAGGAGATCGACCGGAAGGATGTTGGGCAGGTCGCG
>JASHQK010000416.1 GCA_030039195.1 Candidatus Sulfotelmatobacter sp. | reverse complement strand
CGCATGGTATCGAGAATCGTTTTGATGACTGCGCTATTGCCCATCGCGGTGTTGAGCATCACGTGATAGAGAGAGCGAGTCGGCCAGTCGGCGTTGAAGTAGTGCTTGATGTATGCGATGCGCTCACGGTCCACCGAGTCCACGATTTCAGCGGCCTCGTGCGCGCTGCGTCCCTGGGCGACGGTGCGACGAATTTTCTCGGCGCGGGGAGCGTAGAGAAAAACGTGGAACGCATCGGGCTCTTCGCGCAGAAAAAACGGCGCCCCGCGCCCGACCACAACTGCATTGCCCTGTTTGGCGATGCAGTTCATGATGTCCTGCATCAGCACCATCATGCGATCGGTGTCGAAGACCTGACTCCCGAGCGGCGAACTCCGTTCGTAGCTGCCGCGCCAGAAAGCCTTGGCCAGGCGGTGCAGACTACTATCCATTTTTTCGTCGCAGCGCAGCACCGCCGAGGGATCGACATCGGCCATGCGCGCGACTTCTTCCGTGAGCAGATGATCCCACAGCTTCCAAGCAAGCTGTTCGGCGAGTTGGGCGGCAATGCCTCCGCCTCCGCAACCGTACTCGCGTTCAATCGTGATGACGCGAAACATGCCGGTATTTAGTGTACTGCCATTCCTCCGCCCGGCTTGTGCTTTTTGATCAGCAAGACCGTCGGCACCATCAGCAGAATGGCCCATCCCAGGAAGCGAAAGCAGTCAATGTACGACAGCATGGTGGCCTCTCTGATTACAGATTGCTGGATCATCGCCCAAGGCATGGGAGAAGTACCGGCGGGTGGGCCGCCATGATTTTGGATGACCTGGCCGAGCGCGTTCAAGCGCGCCTGCAGCGCCGGATTGGTCGCCGTCAGATGGCTCGAAAGGTAGCTTTGATGGACTTGGGTCCGCCGGTCGAGCAGCGTGGTCACGACCGAAATGCCCACACTGCCTCCGATGTTGCGGGCCAGATTCATCAGCCCCGAAGCGGCATTGTTCTTCTCCCGTGGCAGAAATGCGTAGGCCGCCGTGTTGATAGGAACGAAGAGGAATGCCATGCCGGCGGCCTGAAAGACACGTGCCATCGTCACGGTATGGAAATCGATCAGCAAATCGAAATGCGTCATGTGAAACAAAGAGAATGACAGCACCACCAGCCCATACAAGAGCAGCCAGCGCGGCGAATAGCGCGACAGCAGAAATCCCACCAGCGGCAAGAGAAGCATGATGACGAAGCCGCCAGGCATCAGAGCTAGCCCGGCCTGTTCGGCGGTCCATCCCATCAATTCCTGCATGAAAAGCGGCAGCAACAGCGTGCTGCCCAGCAGGGCGAATCCCAGCATGAACATCAGCAAGTTGGAAATGCCGAAAGTGCGATCGCGGAAAAGATGCAGATCGACGATCGGATCTTTGTTATACCACTCCCAGAAAATCACAAAGATCAGCGACGCGGCACTGATGATTGAAAACCAAATGATGAAGTGCGAGGCAAACCAATCGTCGCGCTGCCCCTTGTCGAGAACGACCTGGAGGGTTCCCAGTCCCAGAGCGACAAAACTCAGGCCGATATAGTCGATGTGAGTCTCGCTCAACCTGCGCCGCCGAAGATACGGCGGATCCTGAATAAGGCGCGAGGTAAGCAGGATCGAGAGAATGCCTACTGGAATGTTGATGAAGAAAATCCAGCGCCAGGTGAAGTTGTCAGTGATCCAGCCGCCGAGCGTGGGGCCGATCGCGGGCGCCGTCACGACGGCCACACCATAGACCGCGAAAGCCATGCCGCGTTTGGCGGGAGGAAATGTGTCGGCAAGAATGGCCTGCTCGCTGGGTTGCAAGCCTCCGCCACCGACGCCCTGAAGGACGCGAAACAGAATCAGCATGCTCAGGTTGGGTGCAAGTCCACACATGAACGAGCTGATGGTGAACAGCGCCACGCAGCCCATGTAGAAATTCTTGCGGCCCAGAATCGACGAGAGCCAGCCGCTGAGCGGAAGAACGATGGCATTCGAAACCAGATAGGAAGTCAGGATCCACGTGCTCTCATCCACTCCGGCCGAAAGGCTGCCGGCGATGTGGGGCAGCGCCACGTTGGCGATGGAAGTGTCGAGCACTTCCATGAATGTGGCCAGCGTAACAGTGAGCGCAATGATCCATGGATTTACCGCGGGGCGCCAGGCGTCGGCGCGATCCATTGTCGCTGTGGCAGCGCTCATTGACGAATCCACACCTTGGGCTCGACCGACATGCCGGGACGCAAGGCGTGGTCTTTGTTCTGATCGGGATCAAGGACGATCTTGACCGGGATGCGCTGCACAACTTTCACATAGTTGCCGGTAGCATTTTCAGGAGGGAGCAGGCTGAAGCGCGCGCCGCTGGCGCCGGCGATGCTGTTGACCTTGCCGTTGTAGGTTCGCTCGTTGGCATCCACGTGAATGGTAACGCGCTGACCAACCCGCATGTCTTCCAACTGGGTTTCCTTGAAATTCGCGGTGATCCAGATATCGCGGAGGTTGATGACATCCATCAATTGCTGACCGGGCGAGACGTTCTGCCCGACCTCAACCGTACGATTGCTGATAATGCCATCGATGGGAGCCCGGACTTTGGTGTACTCCAAATTTAGCGCGGCCTGGTCGAGAGCTGCCTTCTTGAGTTGCGCTTGAGCGAGGGCTTCGGCGGCGCGGGCGCGAGTGACCCGCATCTGCCGGGGAGCGGTTGCCGCATAGCGATAATTGGCCTGCGCCTGGACCAGCTTTCCTTCTGCCTGAGTAACCTGTTGCTGCGCGGCCTGGGCGCTGGCGCGTGCGGCTTCAACGGCCGCAGAACCGGCGGCGGCGGCCGCGAAAGCCTGATCGTACTGTTGCTGCGAGATCTCCTGCTTCTCGACCAGCTGCTTGTAGCGCTCCAGATCATGCTGCGCTTTGGTGTTGTTCGCTTCCGCTTCCTGCAATTGCGCATTCGCCGCTTGGTACTGCTGCTTGGCCGCCA
>JASHQK010000415.1 GCA_030039195.1 Candidatus Sulfotelmatobacter sp. | reverse complement strand
TCAGAGTGTCTGTGACATAGACGTTCTGGTCACTGTCGAGGGCAACATTGGTCGGGGCCGCGAAGTCGCCCGGATTTGTGTAGGAGTGCTTCGTGGCTGGCGTCGTTGCTTTCCCGATGCGGCGCAGCGGTTTGAGGGTGTCGGCGTCGTACACGAGAACCTGATCCTGCTGCTCGTCGACGACGTAGAGCAATCGGTTTTCATTGTCGATCGCCAGGCCCACGGGATCCACCAATCCCTCAACGACCTGGCCCTCAACTTTATGTTGCGGGTCGAAGATCAGGACGCGATGCATTTTGCCATCGGAAACGAAAAGGCGATCGCCATCATCGACGGCCACGCCATTGATCCAGCCAAAATGGGCGTCCGTTCCGTTCTTGATGAGCGTTGCATCGTGCGTCTCTGTATTGAAGATAAACACTGCTCCGACTCTCTGATCAGCCACATATACCAGTCCCTTGGAGTCGATGGCGATGCCATAAGGTCCGATCAACTGCCAGGGAAAAGTCTTGAGCTTATCCGTATTGTCTTCCTGCTTGGCGCCAGCCAGGCGGTCCATCCAGCCTTGTTTTTTCTTCGTGGTTGCGGTGGGAGTGCGGTCGATTTTCATCCCCGCGAAATAGTCCAGCCAGCGAACGCGCGCAATGTTGGGCGGGTTGGGCCAAACCAGTTTCGAAGTATCAATGTCGAGCTTGGCAGGCTGCGGCGCCGGAGCAGTGTCGCCTTTCTTTTTCTTGTCCGAGCCGTAGGTGGAAGTCGACAAAGCCATGCTCAGAATGCACGCTAGCACCAGGAGCGCGGGCCCTTTCGCATTGCGATTCGTTTTGGATAAAGGCGCAAACATTGTCTGATCTCCTGTGCTAATTTCCGGTTGTCACATCTCGCATATTAACTCGGTTCTTATGGCACGTGTCGCAGAAGGCCATGTTGTTCTGCTGATCTTTCACCAGCAGATCCGGCTGCGCCGATGAGTGCGGCTGATGGCAGCTCAGGCACGTCAGGTGAGTCTTTACTTTCGTGATGTCCGTTGCGCTCATCACATCCGCCACAGGATGGCCCTCCACCGGATGGCCCACTCCATAGCGCAGCGGCAGAATTGGCACTTTATTCTTCTGGTAATAATCTTCGGGTAACTTCACCTTCCCGTCAAAGATGGTTAGCACATGCTCGGCTTCGAGCTTCTGCGGCTGCGAGTCGGGCCCGTGGCACTCCAGACAGAGAGGATTCACGCTGGCGGTGCGCAGCAGGTGATCGTTGTCGCCTCCGTGTGGCTCATGACAGGTCGCGCATCCCTGCTTGAATGCAGGCTGATGCACATAATGCTTCTTCGCCTGATCAGCCTGGTCGGAGTGGCACCCAAGACAGATATCGACCGCATTCGTCTTGGGCAATCCGGGCTGGCGGCTGGCGTGGGGACTGTGGCAGTCGGTGCAGTCTCCCGCCGCTCCCGGGTGCGGCACCTTCGCAGAATCAATCTGTTTCGCTTTATCGTCGTGGCAGGTCACGCAAAGGGATTTCGCATCCGCCTGGGTCAGAACCACCTTGCCATCCTTCGCCGGCGCATGACACATGTCGCACGACTTCTCGGCAAACGGAGGATGCAGGAATTTCGCCATCAGCTTCGGTGCAGCCGACTGATGCGGATCGTGGCAACCGGTGCAGTCTGCGGTGGCGAAGGGCTGATCGTGATGCGCTTTCTGCAAACTCGCGTCTTTCACATCGTGGCAGTCGATGCATAGCGCCGGAGGTGCCTTGGTAAGGTGGAAATCAAATTCGGCTTTGCCCGGTTCACCGGTCTTATGAGTCGTATGGCAGGTGTCGCAACCCATGTCGAGCGCGGCATGTCGGCTGCCTTTTTCGGGTACGTTCAAACCTTGGGTGTGGCAGTCGAGGCAGAGATTTTGTCCCTTGTCGCCGGAAGTAGGCTTCAACAGCTGATTCTTGTTATCGCTGGTATGCGGATCGTGACACTTCAAACAATCCCGCACTGCCGGAGGGTGCACCGTTCCTTTTATATCTGCAGCGTTCTTGTCCCCGTGGCAGGAGATGCACAACGCGGCCGGAGTCGCGGT
Source organism: Candidatus Sulfotelmatobacter sp. (assembly GCA_030039195.1). Lineage (GTDB taxonomy): Bacteria > Acidobacteriota > Terriglobia > Terriglobales > Acidobacteriaceae > Sulfotelmatobacter. The sequence continues at coordinate 3,471 of JASHQK010000415.1, read as the reverse complement.
GATCAACTTGACGTGAGTCACCTCGCGGTTGACGCGAACTTCGTGGCAGCTCAGGCATCCGGTCGCGATCGCCGAATGCACAAACTTCCCCTTGCTCTTGTCCGCGTGACACTCCAGGCACTTCGCCGAGTCGACGTTCTTGTCCAGCGGTACCGGATGCTCCTTCGCAAAACCGGGAACAGCGGCGAACAAAAGAAAAACCAACAGACCTAGACGCCGATACGAGAACCGGGGGAGGGTCCGGCCCGCATCGATTTCTTCAATCGCGGAAATGCGGCTCGATGTTTCGCGGAACATGGCTGTGTATCCAATTGCAAGCACATCGCCTTCGCGATGTGGAAGATCGATGTTACTCGCGCGAAATTGTAAATTATTGCAGCACACTGCTTTCTTAATGTCCGCCAGAAATCTAGGAGACTCTTGTCATCCGCATTCCGCCGTCCCAAAATGGGCCTTCTCCCGCACTAAGTCGGTGAAATCACGCACGGTTCCGGCGGCTCGCTCTTGCATCTCGTTTTCCGTCGTATCTGCTGAATTGTGATTAGAATCACGTACTTATCGCGGCTGCGTGAAATTGCAGGAGCCCCTTGAAAACGTGTGTGTTATGGCTCACGAAGAACCCGCCGGCAAATCCGAGTTTCACCTGTAAGTAATTGCAATGAAAGCACATCGATCGCGATCCCAGCATTGGCGCGGAACGTGCATCGGGCTCAGTGGGGAAAAGCAAAGATCATGTCACTACGATCAGCGTTCAAACAGGTCTGGCAAACGCTGGGTTCGATCAAGACCGGCGTCATCCTGATCATCCTGGTTGTGATCTTCTCGGCGGCGGGCACCGTTATTCTGCAGCGTCCGATGACCGAACCCGAAGACATGCAGCGCGCCTATGCGCCGGCCATGCTACGCTTTCTCGATGCCGTCGGCCTGACTGACGTTTTTCATGCGCGCTGGTTTGTGGCTCTGTTGATCCTCGTCAGCCTGAGCATCATCGCAGCGTCGATTCGGCGATTTCCCAACGCGTGGCGATTTTACGCTCGTCCTTATAAGAGCCCGGATACACACTTCCGTAGAGTTCTGCCGAACCAGGCGCGCATTCCAATCAAAGAAGAAGAGCAGGGTCTGAGCGCAGCCGAGCGCGCGCTGCATCACGTTGGATTCGGGCCCGAGCGAATTGTGCGCCCCAACAGCTTCTCGCTTTTCGCCGAGCGCCATCGCATCTCGGAGATGGCGGTTTATATCGTGCACGCCAGCCTGCTTCTGATTTTTCTCGGCGGCATCGTCGACGCGCTCTACGGCTGGAAGGGATTTCTGATGCTCAACCCAGGCACTGAGAGCAATCAGATCGAGCTTCGCAGCGGTGCCATGAAGACCATTCCGTTTGCGATCCGTTGCGACGGCGCCGGAGAAGACACCTACGCCGATGGCACTCCCAAGAAATATTGGTCGCGTCTGGCGGTCATCGACAGCGGCCGCGAAGCGCAGACCAAAGAAATCGTGGTCAACGACCCGCTGGTCTATCGCGGACTGCGCTTCTATCAATCCACCTACGGCCGGACCGGTAAGATCGAGCGCTTGACGCTGGATGCGACTCGCGTCAGCCAGCACACCAGTAGCACCCAGGAAATTTCGCTGGCGCTCGGCCAGACGGTGGAACTCGATCCGGAAACGTCAGTGCAGCTGGCCGAATTCATTCCCGATTACGTCGTCGAAGATGGCCGCGTCTACACGCGCAGCAACGACATTGAAAATCCTGCCGTGCACCTGATTGTCACGTCCAAGCGAGCGGATTCCCGCGTGGATGTGTGGCTGCCCGAAATTCCCGGCGTTTCTCAGAATGCTCTATCGCCCTACACGTTTGAGCCCAGGGATCTAAAAACGCAGGTTTATACCGGATTGCAAGTTTCGCATGAACCGGGCCAGTGGGCGGTTTGGGCCGGAGTCATTCTGATGGCAATCGGTCTGACCTTCGTTTTCTACGTATCGCATGTCCGCTTCTGGGTCGTGCCGGTACGCGAGGGCGGCGGTGACTTGTGGCTGTGGGTAGGTGGCACCGCCAATCGCAATCGTGATGCGTTCGAAGTCAAGTTCAAGCAACTCGTGGAGCGGATTCAAAAAGAGCTGAAGGCGCGAGCCGTGCCTTCCGCGGAAATAGAAGAAGTGAAGCACTGAGCTGTTGGGGCTGGGGATCTTGTCGTTCGTCGTCGGTCGGTCGCCGTCAGCCAATCTGGCTCGCGGACGACCGACGACCGAAAGCCAACGACCAACGACGGAATTTTGGAGGGATTTCATGGCGCGAGCAAAAGCAGAACAGCAACCCGCAACCGGCGCAACTCTGATCGTGCTGGTTGGCTTGAGCATCGCCTTTCTGCTGTTCATGGCATTTTTGAACGTAGTTAAATCCGGCAACGTTTTGAGCGAAGCCAACCTGCTTTACACCGCGCTGATTTTCTACTGCGGCGCAGGCGCCTTGTACCTCGGATTCGGCGTCACTGCAACCGACTCTTATATCAAGTTCGCCTCTCTGGCCACCTGGGCCGGCCTCATCGCCAATACTGCAGCGGTCGTGCACCGCTGGTATGAGGCCGGCCACCCTCCCTTCGCCAGTCTCTACGAGATGCTATTGAGTTTCGTCTGGACCCTGGCGGCGCTCACCCTGATTGCCGAGAAACGCTATGGAGTTAAAGTCATCGGCACCGTGACCATGCCGGTGGCGATCGTGGGCGTGGTACTGATGCAACTGCTGCGCAGCGACGTCCGGCCGCTGGTGCCGGCTCTGCAATCGACCTGGCTGCACGTCCACGTCACGCTGGCCATGCTCGCCTACGCTGCGTGCGCCTTGAGTTTCGCCCTCGCCATGATGTTCCTCATCCAGGACAAAGTGAAGACCGAATCATTTCTGGCTGCGACCAGCGTCTTCACCATCGGAATTTATGCCGCCATCCTGACCCGTTTCGAAGGCTGGGGCGGCTTGAATGTCGTCGCCTGGGACGCTGAGAACAAGCAGGAAGTATTTCTCTCGCGCGGCGTGCGCCTGTTCGTGACCATCCCCGATCTAGGCTGGCTGATGCTGCTGGTTCTATGCGTCGTCGCGGTTCCGCTGGTTCTGTACGTCATTGCGCGTGTAAAGAAGAACGAAGATCTTCTCCCACTCGCCAATCAAGCCGTGTTCATCAGCATCCTTCTGCAAACTCTGGCGCTTGTGTTCTTCCTGCTCCGTGCCCGCGACGGACAATATCCTTCGCTCGATGTCGAAGGTTTGTATCTGACGACTCTGGCCGCCAGCCCCTTCATTCTTTCGGCTCTGGTCGGCGGAATCTTCGCCAACCTGCTTTATCTGCTTCTGCTGTGGCGCCGGCCGGATCTCGAAAAGCATCTTCCCGACGCCGAAAATCTCGACCGCATCACCTACAAAACGATTTGTATTGCGTTCCCCCTACTGACCTTGATGATCGCTGCCGGCGCCTATTGGGC
>JASHQK010000414.1 GCA_030039195.1 Candidatus Sulfotelmatobacter sp. | reverse complement strand
CTCCGGACTGCATACCGGCCCGTTCACGACCGAGCCGTTTTTTGATTTCCGCAATGAAGAAAACGCTCGCCGCATGCGCGCCGCGATCACAAAAGTGCGCAGCCAGTTGGGCCGCGAGTACGATCTCATCATCGGCGGCAAGCGCGTCAAGACCGCCGACAAAATCAAGTCGCTGAATCCGGCGAAGCCGTCGGAGCTGGTCGGCATCCATCAGAAGGCTGGTAAAGATCAGGTCGAGCCGGCGATGAACGCCGCGCTCAAAGCCTTCGAGACCTGGAGCCGCACATCGGTGGAAGAGCGCGCCAGCCTGCTGTTTCGTGTGGGCGATCTGCTCCGCCAGCGCAAGATGGAATTCATGGCGTGGCTGGTGTTTGAAGTTTCCAAGAACTGGGGCGAGGCCGACGCCGACATTTCCGAGACGCTCGATTTCTGCGAGTTCTATGCGCGCGAGGCGCTGCGCTTGGCCAAGACGCAAACGCCCATCCAGTTGCCGGGCGAGCGCGATTCCCTGCTCTACATTCCGCTGGGTGTGGGCGCGGTGATTCCGCCATGGAATTTCCCCTGCGCCATCATGGCCGGGATGACAATGGCCTCGATCGTCAGCGGAAACACCGTCATCCTGAAGCCGTCCAGCGATTCGCCAACGATTGCCGCGAAGTTCGTCGAGCTGCTCGAAGAAGCAGGAATGCCGGAGGGAGTAGTCAATTTCTGTCCCGGCGCGGGGGCAAGTTTTGGCGACGCGGTCGTTGCGCACCCCAAGACGCGCTTCATCGCCTTTACCGGCTCGCGCGAAGTTGGGCTGCACATCAATAAAGCCGCTGCCGGGCAGGCTCCGGGCCAGATCTGGATCAAGCGCACGATTCTGGAGATGGGTGGCAAAGACGCGATCATCGTCGATGCCGATGCCGATATCGACGCGGCGGTCGAAGGCGTGGCGCAGGCGGCCTTTGGATTTCAAGGCCAGAAGTGCTCGGCGTGCTCACGCGCGATCATCGATGAGCGCATCTACGACAAGTTCCTCGAGCAATTGAAAGCGCGCGTGGAGAAGATCAAAGTCGGCGACCCGACGGAGAACGCGCCCATGGCCGCGGTGATTAACGAAGGCGCAATGAAATCGATCCTCGGCTACATCGAATACGGCAAGAAAGATGGACGCCTCATCACCGGCGGCGAGCGCATCAAAGAACTCGGCGAAGGATATTTCATTCAGCCGACCGTGATTGCCGACATTCAACCGAAATCGAAGCTGGAGCAGGAGGAAATTTTCGGGCCGGTGCTGGCGGTGATCAAAGCCCGCGGATTCGATCATGCCTTGCAGATCGCCAATGACACCGAGTTCGGCCTGACTGGCGCGGTCTACACGAAGTCGCGCGACAAGATCGAACGCGCCATCGCCGAATTTCATGTCGGCAACTTGTATATCAATCGCAAGTGCACGGGCGCGATGGTGGGCGCGCATCCCTTTGGCGGATTCAATATGTCAGGGACCGATTCCAAGGGCGGCGGCCCGGATTACCTGCTTCTGTTCACGCAGGCGAAGTCGGTCGGCGAGAAGCTCGTGTGAGCGAAGATCGGGTCAGGGCAGAAGAGCGCGGGTGCCCCACTTCTCGCCGATTTTGCGAGAAGTGGGAGACAAGATTGTGTAGGGGCGGACGGCGTAGCCCGCCCTGAGCGCAGTCGAAGGGTCCGCCCCGAGTCACAGAGTGGCGAGTCAGACGTGCGGTCAGCACTTCGGTGGGCCCGGCGCCGCAGCCGCGGGATTGCGCTCCACAAATGCTCCTCGCTGATGCCAGTACGGATAGATCGGGGGCACGTCGCTGGCGCGATCAAGCCTGGCAATCTGATCCGCCGTCAGGTTCCATCCGGCGGCGGCGAGATTCTGCCGCAACTGTTCTTCGTTTCGCGCGCCCATAATGACAGTCGCGACCGTCGGCCGCTGCAGCAACCAGTTCAGCGCGACTTGTGGCGCGGTCTTGCCCGTTTCCTTCCCAACTTCATCGAGCGCGTCGACCACCTTGTAGAGATACTCATCGGGCATTTGCGGCCCTACATCGCCAGCCTTATGCAGACGGCTCACTTGCGGCAACGGGTGGCCGCGGCGGATTTTGCCGGTGAGACGTCCCCATCCCAGCGGACTCCAGATCAGCGCGCCCACGCCCTGATCCGCGCCCAGCGCCATCAGTTCCCATTCGTACTCGCGGCCAATTAGCGAGTAGTAAACCTGATGGCCGGCGTAGCGCGGCCATCCATAGCGGTCGGCCACGTCGAGCGACTTCATCAAATGCCAGCCGGAGAAGTTCGAGCAGGCAATGTATCGGACTTTCCCGCTCCTCACCAGATTGTCGAGCGTGCTCAAGACTTCTTCAACGGGCGTGAGCGCGTCGAATCCGTGCAGGTGGTAGATGTCGATGTAATCGGTTCCCAGGCGCCGCAGGCTTGCTTCACAGGCGCGGATCAGATGATGGCGCGACGATCCGACGTCGTTCGGATCGTTCCCCGTGCTCATGCGGAAGGTCGCCTTGGTGGAGATGAGAACCTTGTCGCGGAGGCCTTCGACCGCCCTGCCGAGAATGGTCTCGGAGAGGCCGTCAGAGTAAATATCGGCGGTGTCGAACAGATTCACGCCGGCCTCGAGACAGATATCGATGAGGCGGCGCGCTTCCTCGACTTCGGTTGATCCCCAGGCCGCGAAGAATTCGGTTCCACCGCCGAACGTTCCCGTGCCGAAACTCAGGACCGGGACCTTCAATCCTGATTTGCCAAGCTGTCGGAATTCCATAGCGGATAGATGCTACCGCGGAATGAACGATTCGCGAAAGGCATTACCGCCGAAAAACGCCGAGGACGCAAAGGACAAGATTGTTTATGCAAATGACACAGAGGAACAAAAAGGCCGCCCGCAGGCGGCCTCACTCGACACGAATTCAACTATGGTGTTGCGACTCCTGCGGGTGGCTGCGGTGCCGGAGTTCCGGCGGCGGTTGCGGCGGCGGCTTCGTTCAAGATGCGGTGATGGATCGTGAACAACGCGAGTTCGAGACGATCGGAAACACCGATCTTGTCGTAGACGTTGCGTAGATAATTCTTGATCACCTGTTCGGTGGTTCCGAGTTGCGTGGCGATTTCTTTGTTCTTGTACCCCTGGACGATGAGGGCGACGATGCGCAGTTCCTTCGCGGTCAGGCGGTCGCGGACGCGCAGGCCGACCATATCGTTTTCGGTGAGTTCGCTGGGAACGGCGACGTCCTGTACCCAGGTTTCGCCGCGCGCCACTTTGCGAACGCAATCGACCAAAGCCGAGCTGGTCACATTGCGATAAACGACGCCATGGGCGCCATTGGACATGTGGCGCTGCGCGCTCTCTCCCGTATCGGCCAGAATGATCACGCGGGTCTTGGCTTTATTCGCGGCCTGGACGATCGCTGCGAAATCGTTGTGGAATCCCGCCGCCACGACCAGCACGGCGGCACGGAACTTATCGATGGCCATAAACATCTGCTCGGGCGTTTGCGCCTGGGCCACGATGCGCATTTCGTCTTCAACAGCAAGCACCTTGGCGATTCCCGCCCGGAAGATCGCCTGGTTATCGGCCAGAATGAGTTTGAGCATTGTCAGCTCCCCAAAAAATCCTCTTGCAAAGTTAAGAGTTCCGCTGGAACTCGTAAGAATCGATCACGCAGGCGACGCCACGTTCCCCGCCGGAGGTTTCGTCGGCGCGTACCACGCGGCCCTTGCACTGAATGGTCACATTTTCCGGACCGCCGGTCATTTCGGGTGGCAGCGTGATTTCAAATTCCACAGGCGAACCGACCTCCAGTGACGCATCGGCGCGGATGTAGACACCGGCCGCGCTCAGGTTCGCGGTTATTCCTTTGGCGTCGCCACCGGCGTCCTTATGAACTTTTATCGGCAATTCCAGCGGAAATCTTTTTCCCGTCCGTGCTTCTTCGGCCACGGGGCCTCCTCTGTGCTGGTCTGATCTAGTCGCGTTTGTGGATGAGGCCAACATCGTCAAACCAAGCTCCTGGCGGGCTTCAGCCCGCATTTGTACTTACGGGGGGTTATATCACGGAACGGGACCCATGTAAAAGCCTGATAAACCCATTAGTTAACGGTGGGGAGTCAGGTTCCCCCAGGGACTGCTCCGCTGCAGGATAACCTTTGAGCACGTTGCCGGGCGTTACAGCCCAAAGCGACGCTTGGCCAGCAACAAGAGAGTGGATCGAATCGTGCGGGCTACATTCATCTTGCTGCCGCCTTCCTTCAGGTCGTATCGCAAAATCAGGGGCACTTCCGTAAATGTCAAGCCGAACCTGCGGAGCTTCAGCAAGAGGTCCACGATGCATTGGAAACCGGGCTGATCGAAGAACGAAGCTCCGTAATGTGCCGAGGCCATTTGGAGTGCGCCGGCACGATAGGCACGAAAGCCACAAGTGTAGTCGCGAACACCCCGCATCGGAAACGCTACTGAGAAAATGTATCTCGCGCCCGTGCTAAGCAGGCGTCGATAACCGGGCACTCCAAGGACGCGGCTAGCTCGCTGGTAGCGCGAGGCAATCACCACGTCGTTGCCCTCGCGAATCAAACGCCCCATACGATCGATTAATTCGGGATTATGAGAATTATCGGCATCCATCGTCACGACAATATCCTGGGGCTCGGCCAGTTCTATGGCTTTCAGAACGCCATCGCGCATGGTTGCTCCCAGCCCCATATTTACGGGATGGTTTTCAAGCAGAATGGGCATGTGCTGGGAGTATTCGGAGACGATTTCGGCCGTTCGATCCCGACTGCCGTCATTCACAACGATGACTTTATAAGGGAGCGTGGCCTCGGCCATAGCGTCGGCAATGCGCTCAAGAAGCGGCGGGAGCGACAACTCCTCATTGTAGGCAGGCAGTGCGATCCAGTAATATCGCCGCGGACGGGTCGGTGCAAACTTCAGATCATCATGCGGAGAACTTCGCGGTTGCAGCTCGATGCGATTCGCGGCAGCCATAAACCTCAGTCTGCGGCACTCGCCGATACCATCACCGCCTCTTGAGACTGAGAAATTGGAATCGCCCCACCGAAATCGGCGCTGGCGTTGATCTCCTCCCAATGATCGCGGAACACACTGATTGTCTGCTGCAGTCCAGACGAGAATGAGATCTTTGCGTTGAAGCCCAGCAAGTCAGAGGCACGCTTGGTCGAGCCCCATCGCCGACTCTTGTTGTCCCATTTGCGACGGCCAACATACTGGATTCCGGCGGAATTCCCGGTCAAATCGTTAATGGCGAGTGCCAACTGGCCGATACTCGTTTCCTTGCCACTCGCCACATTGAACTCTTGTCCAACCGCGGCTTCGAAAATGCCTGAGCGCAGCAGAGCGTCGACCGTGTCGCTGACATAGGTAAAGTCACGGGTCTCTTCACCCGAACCGGTAATCGTCAGCGGCAAGCCCTTGAGGGCTCGATAAATGAAGTTCGGGATCACATTCCGGTATCGGCCCGGGACCTCTCCCGGGCCAAAATTATTGAAAAATCGTGTCTTGACCGTCTTCAACCCGTAGTGATGGAAGAAGAAGTTGCAATAAAGTTCCCCCAACATTTTGGTCGCCTGATAGGGTGTGGTAAGGCGTAAGGAAACGTAGTCCTCAGTCGTAGGCAATGGTGCATCGCCGCCATAGACGGTGGAACTCGAGGACGCAAAGACGAATCGCTCCGCACCCGAGAGGAGCGAGTACTCCAGAACTCGCAAGGTACCCATTCCGTTCACAAGCAGGTCTCGTTCCGGGTGATCGACGGAATTCTGGTTCGCGAAGAATCCGGCAAGATGAAAAACGATTTGCGGGTGGTCGAAGAACACCCGCTTGAGTTTCACTTCATCAAGAATATCTCCCTCGACAAACTCGACGTTCGCACACTTCGGAACATTCCACAGGAATCCCGATGAAAGATCATCCAAAATGAGAACTTGAGCGCCCAGCCCGGCCAGCTCGCGGCAGAGATTCGATCCGATCGCGCCAGCGCCGCCTGTTACTAAGACCCGCTTGCCAGAATACGCTTCCCGGTAAATCGACATAGCAACCTTTCCGCATCGCTGACGATGACGGACAATTGGGAATAATCAAAAAAGTCGGCTGGAAGATTGTGCAGGAGTATAGCACCGTCAGGTCGAAATGTCTGAGTCGCCAGTTGTTCTTTCCACGCTGGAGAAATCTGCTCTGAACTGTTCTTTATATAATGCGGTGCCATGCGTAATGCGGGCCTGTCCGTTGCGTTGCTCTTCGTGTTGGTCGCCGTTTTGCAAATCCTGGAAAATGATCGATCTCTTTCGCAGGGAGTCGATGAGGCGTGCCATGTTGCGGCAGGCATGGAGTGGTTAGTCCGGCATACATATACGCTGGATCCGGTTCATCCTCCGCTGGCCAGATACGCAATCGCCCTGCCGCTATATTTGGTTGGAGCGCGCTATCCGCAGTTCGCGAGTGATGACCCACGAGGCAAGAATTTCAACGATGTCGGGAACGCGATTCTAGGCGATCGCGGGCAGTACGAGCGAAATCTCTTCCTTGCACGTATCGGTATTTTGCCGTTCTTTTGCCTGGCGGCCGTAGTCGTTTACCTGTGGACGAACAAGTACTTTGGAACCTTAGCGGCGTGCGTCGCCGTGGGTTTGTTCACAACAACCCCGTCAATCTTAGCGTTCGCGGGATTGGCTTACAACGATCTTCCAGTCGCGGCTATGCAGCTGACTTTTCTGTACTTGCTAACGGTCTGGCTCGAGCAGCCGACCTGGCGGCGGACAATTGTCCTCGGCCTCATGGGAGGGCTCGCCATCGCGACGAAGTTCACGTCTTTGGTTTTCTTGGGCGCGTCGACGGTCGCGGTCTTGGTTTACAAATTGTGGTCCGAAGGCAAGACGGGCGCACCAGACTCTCGCGGCCGGCGCAGCCTAGTGAGGAAACTCCTGGCCGCCGCCGCGATTAGCGTCGTCGCTCTTTGGGGAACGTACGGCTTTTCGACTGGGCGCGTGCAGGAGGCCATGCAGCTCTCGCCCAGCGCCATGCCCAGTTTTCAACATTACCCAGTGCCTATTCGAAAAATAGCTCATGCCGCTGTACTCTCCGACCCTCGAATTCCGGCCCCGGAACTGATTCATGGCTTCGCGCTTCTGTGGGAACGGAGCTCCCCGGGCCCCAGCTGCTATCTGTTCGGCAAAATCAGAGACGGTGGCTGGTGGTTCTTCTTTCCAGTTGCACTGGCGCTGAAAACGCCTATAGCCCTGCTCCTACTCGCGCTGATTGGTGCTGTCGTCGCAGTGGTCGCGAGTCGCCAGGGGAAATGGATCCCGCTTGTGCCAGTTATTTCGGTTGCGGCAATTCTGGGCATAGCAATGCTCGGGAAATACAACGTTGGGACACGCTACGTGCTGGTCGTATTTGGGATGTTCTCAATCCTGGGAGGATTGGCCGCCCAGTGGTTGGCAGCTCATTACGCCGTGTGGGGGAAGGTGATTTTATCTGGGCTGCTGCTGTGGCAATTAGTTGCGAACGTCGCCGCGCGACATGATTTCCTCGCCTATTTCAACGAATTTGCGCCTGCCGATCCCTCCAAGGTTCTTGTCTATGGATGTGATTTCGATTGTGGCGAGGACTTGTTCCGCCTGCGGGATGCTTTGCTGGCTCGAAAGGTATCCCACTTCAGCCTGGCATTGTGGAGCACTGCCGATCTTTCTCAGTTGGGCCTCCCACCGTTTGAAGTGCTCAAGCCGTTTCAACCCGCGTCCGGCTGGATAGCCGTGAGCGCCCGCTCGCAGCGTGCCGGTGATGTCCTGCATCAGGAGTTTCCTCTCGGCTCGCTCTCCTGGATAGAGAAGTATCAGCCTGTGGCGCACGTCGGACAGACAATTCTTCTCTATTACATCCCCGAGCAGAGCGCTTCTCCATCGCTGAGCCAGGGAACAAAGGGAGAGCAGTCCTCGGCGTTTCCGGCGCGCTGGAGGTGATCAGGCGCCTGCGCGCAGAGGCATGTCTTCGGTCGAGGCTGGAGCCTGTTGACGGCGGGCTGGCCTCCGGGTCCAACTGTCCCGCAGTCGCAACATTGGTTGTTCAACCAGATAATAAGACAAACAGGCACAAGCAATCGACGGCACGATGAGGAAATATCCGGCATGCGCGGCCGGGTGGGAACAGAAGAGCTCCTGCCATAAATAAAGGCTGTAACTGATTCGGCCGAGCCACGCAACCGGAGCCCAGTTTAGCAACCGATACGGCACCTGGATGACATGCAGCACCAGTCCGGCCACTGCCACATGGAGAATGGGGGAGAGAACAAACAGTTCGAATAATGTGCGCGCCGGGCTGGTTGCGGGAAACCAAGGTACGAAGATGAAAATGGCGAGCATCGCCAGTGCGATCGGCCCCCGGATCCGGGGGATTCGCGGGGCAAGAATCGCAAGCAGGCAACCGATCGCGAGCTGGCTTGAAAAAACCGGCAGGCTTGCGACCAGTCCGTTATGCACCTTGAAGGCATATAGAGCGGTTTGAAACACCGGCGTCGCCCAAAACGCACAAAGCACGATTCCCGTCCTGTGGCGATACCATTTCTTCAAAGCGAATGGCCAAAGCAGATAGAACTGCTCTTCAATGCTGAGCGACCAAAGATGTCCAAAGATCCAGGGCCGCGAAAGATCCATATTGGCGACGTAAAAGACGGCGGCGGCGACGTTATACCATTTCATCTGGTTCCAGTAGAGGACACTCGTGACCGCCAGGAACACAAAGGCCGCAGGCAAAATACGAAAGGCGCGGCGAAGATAAAACATGCGCAGATTTATGGAGGAAATGCGCTCCTGTTCGCGCAAGAGAAGATTCGTAATGAGGTATCCGGAAAGAACGAAGAAAACAAAGACTCCAAGCGAACCATAATGTCCGAGGACTCGGACGGAAATATGTTTCCACTTCACCAGATGGCTGAGGATGACGAGTGTGATGGAGATCGCACGGACTCCATCGAGAGAGGGGATTCGCCGTTCAGTCACTGCTGTATAAACTCCATCGACAATCGGTGGTGATGCGGAACTGATCCGGCTGGACGTTGCTCCACATAGTACACGGAAGAAGGTTGTGCAGAAGCTTGCGATTTCAAGAGAATGCCGACTGAACAGCCACCGGGCGACCCTCGCCAGCACCGGAAGGTAAGCTTAACCGCTTTTGGGTGTGAAGACGAAGATGGTGCCAACCTCGCCTTTGGAAGGATCGGAAAACGAACGAAACAGACTCACCCCAGGCGCGATCTTAAGTTGCGCAACAATGGCGCTGTAAGTCGCATTTGCTGGCGATCCCCAGACCGCGACGGCATCGGCGTGGCTCGCGAGCGCCGCATCCGCCAGCATTTTGGCTCCGGAAGGCGGGGGCAGTCCGGCGTTGGCCGCGATCAGTCGCCAGCCTGCGAGGTAGGAAACATAGGCGCCCATTTCAAATCCGACTCCATGCTCCGGGTAAGGTCCCTCACCGATGCTGGCAAGGGTTCCGCTCGGCGCCGACTGGCGAAGCGTAGTGGCCGCCTCATAACAGCTAAGCTCAAAATCGCGATTTGCCGTTCGGAACGGAGAAGCCCAGTAAACGGCAAAGAAAACCAGGCTCGCGGCCAGCAGGCCCACCAGCAGTTTTTGCAACCATGGTTTGAGGTGTGGCGCGGAGGGGGCCAGCCGAGCGGGCAGCAACAGCGGACAGCCGATAGCAATCAGAATCGGCGTGAGCGGGATGACGTATCGCCCATCGAAAACCAGCATGCAGTAGGCCGCGATCAGCGCCAAGGAGCTAACCACGGCGATACCCGCGAAGACGGCTTCTGCAAAGTAGCGATGAGGATCGCAGAGCAGCAACCAGAGCATGAGCAGCAGGGCCAGGGCGCCGGCGGGAGTCACCAGGATCACGGTTTCTTTGACGGCTGCCGGCAAATTCCGCGCCTCCGTTGCAACGATCATAGAAAGCATTGCGGGGTTGTTCAGTCGAAAACGATGCACGTCCGGCCACGGTTCGTACACCATGTAGTTGTCATACAAAGAGGGATGATTGATGAACGCGAGGCTGTCTGCGCCACGACGGCCGGCGAGGTGACGATTCCAATTGATCATGAGGTTGGCGCGCAGCTGATATCCGCTGGTGAGCGTGCCATACTTGGCCCGCAGAGCCGAGCCCCAGCTTATCCAGATGAGCGCTGGACAGAGGAAAACCAGCAGCAATGAGGCGACCATGCGCCGCGGAGCTCGCCAGTTTTGCGCGAGAATTGCGATTGCACTCGAAATCGCCAGCCATGGCATCGAAATGGCTTTGGCCAGAAACGCCAGGCCATGCGCCCCGCCCAGTTGCGCCCAGGAACGTGCGCTGTTTTGCCGGACCGCGCCCAGCAAGAGAATGAAATAGAACAAAACGCAAGCTGTGAGCAGGAAATCGGCGAGGATCATTCCCACAGCGGTGGCGATCAGTCCGCGAGCGCAGGAAAACCAGAACACGGCCAACGCAGCCGCCGACGGTGAATGCCACAGCCGCAAGGTCAACAGATATAGCAACGGCAGGCAAAGCAGAAACGTGGCAATCGTAACCATCCGGCCGACCAGCGTGAAATTTTGGCTAAACAGCCCTCCGGCGGCGATCATCCACGAGATCAGCGGGCTCCAATAGCCGTGGACTGAGGCTTTGAAGTTCCCGTCGAGCAGATGGCGCGCCAGTCCGATGTAGTTGACGCCATCCATCGTGATATTCCGCACGTGAGAGCTCCAGAACCATGCGATCTGCACGATGCAGTTCACTGCGGTTGCTCCCAGCAGCACGCTTGTCCAGCCCGTTTCCTCGCGATGATTCGGTTCAGGTTCGATGGCGGAGGACTGTTCCTCGTAGAAACTTGTCAGGAACGGCATGAGAGGCAGCTATTATAGCAACGAGTTCTTCCAGCCACTTCCGAGAGAGTTGCATTCAGGACGTCGCGAAGCATTGGGGAATATCTCGTCGGGAACGCCGAGCCATGTCGCAACATTCTCTACGAGATAAAAATACGGGAAGGAAAACTTCTTTATGCCGTTCAGGATCAAAATCAGGCGAGACTTCAACTCCGGGCCGATCCTAGCTGGACTTCTTATCGTTGTCCTGTTGTTAGCGACAATGGCCGGCGCACAAACTTCTGCCGCCGCGCCGGGTGCGAAGCCTTCCGCGCAGTCCCAACAAGGGGGAAAATCAGCGGCGCAAGTCTTGGGTTCGTCGTCGCCGAATGTGTTGGCCCAGCTGAATTCGGACTTGGAAAGCCTGGCGGTGAGAGTCTCGCCAGCTGTGGTGCAGATTCTTGTCACCGGCTATGGTGCGGCGCGCCAGGAAAGCAAATCGGATACCGCACTGATCGTCCGCCAGCATGCCGTGGGATCGGGAATCATCGTCGATCCCGACGGATACATCATGACGAACGCTCACGTGGTCGAAGGCGCGCAAAGAATTCAAGTCGCGCTGCCCTTGCCCATGGCTGATTCGGACGCGCAAGTTCCGATCGGGAAACGACGCATTCTCGACGCCAAGCTTCTCGGCCAGCACAAAGAAACTGATCTGGCTCTGCTCAAGATCGACGAGACCGACCTGCCGACACTGGCTTTGAACACGCAGCGGCCCCGCGTAGGTCAACTTGTATTTGCGATCGGAAGTCCGGAGGGCCTGCAGAATTCGCTCACCATGGGGGTGGTCAGCGCGGTCGCGCGCCAGGCTGACCCCAGCAAAGCTCTCACCTACATTCAGACCGATGCGCCCATCAATCCGGGCAATAGCGGAGGGCCGCTGGTCGATATGGATGGCACTGTTCTCGGAATCAACACCTTCATTCTTTCCGAAGGCGGAGGCAGCGAGGGCCTGGGGTTCGCGATTCCCGCGCGTGTGGTGGATTTCGTGTATCGCAGCTTGCGAAAGTACGGACACGTGCATCGCGTAGAGATTGGCGCAGCCACGCAGGAAATTACTCCGACGCTGGCCGACGCGCTGCATCTGCCGCGCCATTGGGGCGTGATAGTGGTTGATGTAACGCCTGACGGTCCGGCGGAAGCGGCGGGGTTGAAGATCCAGGACATCATTCTCGAAGCCGACGATCGCCGCATTGAAACCATGCCGTCGCTCTTGTCGGCGCTGTATTTGCATCGGCTCGACAAGCCGGTGAAGCTGGAGATTTTGCGTGGCGAGGAAAGGAAGACACTTTACGTTCCGGCCGTGGAGCATCACGATGCCATGGATCAGATCCTCGACAATATCAATCCCGAGAACAGCCTGGTTCCGCGGCTCGGCATTCTCGCCATCGATCTGACCGACGATCTGCGCTCGAATCTGGGTTCGTTGCGCATTCCCTCGGGAGTGATTGTGGTAGGACGCGCCGCCGACTTGATCTTGCCCGACACGGGACTGCAGACGGGAGACATCATCCACACGCTGAACGGCACGGCGGTCGATTCCGTGAACCAATTGCGGACGCTGACGCATGACTTGAAAACTGGCGCGCCGGTTGCGCTGCAGATTGAACGCGACGGCGGCTTGCTGTATGTCAACTTTGAGGTGGAGTAGGCACGCCTATTCTGGTTCCTGGCCGCGTAGCTTCGCTCCGCGCGGGCAGCACGGTTAGCAGGGGTTGTGAGCGCCAACGCCGCCTACGCCAGTCAGTGAGCGCTGGCACTCGAAGTATGCAACGTAGGCACGATCTTTCGACGTGTAACGAGAAGTAACACGGTAGAAGCTATGGGGTACACGTAGGGCATTAGATTGAAACATTGAAAGGGAGCAATTCCTAAATTCCCGACGCCTGTAGCAGCAGCGACGCTCATACCGACGCGTCCGCCCGCGACCCAGAGTGCTCTGATCAGTAAGTCATATGCAACGAGCAAGGCCGATACGGTCGCATGTGAGGTCACGCCCGATTTCCTCAATCTGAGAAGCTGAACTGCTGCCCAGGCGAACAGAAGCAGAAGAACAGCATTCGTAATAAGCATGGCCACAAAGACGATTTTGAAATATGGTGCATCTACACTCGCCCTTAATGCGAACAGCCCTCGCAAGGTCGGGTTCAGCAGTAAGTACAGGCCCAAGATGCTCAGGATCGCATCCAGCGCACCGATCGTTCTCAAAACGGCTTTGGACCAAGTCGGCATTCCAGTTCGAGAATTCTACTTCATTCGGGATGATTGCCGTAAAATCGCGATTTTACTCATCAGGGAATTGCGACTTTCTTCAGCACAGCCTGCAAGTCGTCCGGCTTAAATCCGAAAGGGCCGGGCTTAGTTTTGAAGGCAACGCGGCCGGAAGAATCGATCAGATACAAGCGATCGGGCCATGCGGTATAAGCAGCTTCGGTGGAGTTGCCGAATTCATCGAGCACAGCGGGGATCTCGATCCCCAACTTTCGCACGCAGGTTCCGGCCACAGCGCTTCGTTCCTCTTCATCCCGCGGACTGGCAAAGACGACTCCATCTTTGATGTTGCTTTCCATCTGCCAGATATCGCTGGGATGCGCTTCGGAGATGTAGACGACGAGGAATGAAACCTTGTCCTGGTACTGGTGGTAGAGCTTATTGAGAGCGGGAACCTCCCGCCGGAACGGAGGTCAGGTGTAGCTGCCGAAAACCAGCACGACTGGCCGCCCCTGGGCAGTAAGAGATGAAAGCTGCACCTGGCCGGTTTTATCGACTTTAGTAAGTGTGAAATCGGGCGCGGCATCGCCGATGTGGAGCGTGCCGCGGCGAGCCTCGGTCCACATGGTTTCGAAGGGAAAGACCAGGAACGCGACAGGCCCGGGGATTCTTGCCATCACATGACCGAACTGTTCGGGAGGCTGGCGCATCTCGTGATAGATCGCAGCGCATCCAATCAGCCAGAGTGGAACAATCACCGAGAGAGTGATGATGGTCCATTTCCTGGCAGACTGATAGCGCATGTTCATGTGTTGGATCGAACCCCCGGGCTGCGCGATTATAGCTGGCCGCAAGTGCGGATCAATAACAGGAAAGTAGTACGCCGGACTTCGCGGCAGCGGCTGAAAGACGGAAAATCGCACCGCTGAAGCGCTGCGCCACCCATACTGCGCTAGAACGCGCCGCCACCACCGCCGCCGAATCCACCACCGGAGAATCCGCCACCACCGAATCCGCCGCCGCCCCATCCGGAACCGGTAGAACTGGCGCGCGGCGCAGAGATGAAAACCTGGTGCATGTCCGTCGCCATGCTGTGCATGGAACTGGAGAACAAAATCGGATTGAACATCATTCCCGGATAATAGCCGCCCGGGGCAACGTACCAGGCCGGCGGGTCTTTCACGATGCCAGCAAACGCCTGCGCCCAGTGATGCTCCACGCCTAGAGCCATCGCGTAAGGAAGGAACGTTTCAAACGTCGTCGGAGGCATGACCTTGAGACGTTCTTTATCGACGCGATTCATGAACTCCTGAAAACCAAGCACGGCGACGCGAACGCGGCCGCCTTTAACCGTCTTCGCTGTCATCACCCGGGCGAAAAGCCACCAGACCAGCGCCGACACAGCGACACTGACGATCATCAATGGGATCGAGGTGAAAAAGTTCGCCCATCCCAGATACTGCAAAATCGCAAAGGAAATGAGAATGCCGATGGCGGCGACGATGCTGTATTGGTTGGCTGACTCCGGATCGAGCCGGTAGATGCCCTTGGTTCGCAGCTGCGACATGATGTCTTCGCGAATGACGGGCACGGCGGTGTAGAAACGGTTTTTCAGATCGGAGAGCCGCGTCTGCTGGCCTCCGGAAAAGACGTTTTCGAGCATGACTCGCTCATGAGGAGCCAGACTCTGGTCGGTCCACTCGGCCTGCGGCTTGAGCAGATGAAAAATGTAGTCTTTGTGCGAGAAGACAAGTCCCTTTTCTTCCGTTTCCTCGATCTTGATGTAGCCGCGAACGGCTAGATCGACCATGGTCGATGTAATGTCGCGGGGGTGGATCGAGTCCTCGAGCAGCGTGCCGGCCTCAGCCGGAGAAATACCCGGCGGCGGCTCATACATCGGGGCGACCGACACGCCGGGATCGGGATCGCGACCCACAAACCACCACAGCGTGAACATCACGATCAGCGTGACGACCGGGAGAAAAACAACCGGATTCGCCCCCAGGAACCAGAAGAAACGCGTCAACGCGCCGGGTTCGCTGAGAATTCCTTTGGGGATGTAAATATCGATCGTCAATCCGCCCCGCATGGGCAGCGGATTATTGGTTTCGAATTCGACCGTGGCGCCATCGACATTGGCGGTCGCATCGCGCTGGGCTGATCCATAAACCCCGGTAAAGGCCTGCGCGCGCAGAGAACCGGCCGCGTACTCTGGAAAGCGGACGGTGGCCGAGGCGTGATCGATCGACACCGGCCAATCATTTCCTGTGACGTTCCAATAGAACTCGTCGTGGTCGGCAAAAAAACGCATGCCGTTGCGGACATCGTAGGTGATGACGACCGTGCGCGTGGCATCGACGGCGTCGGGGATGAAGATTTTAAGATTGCGTTCGCCATTGGAAACGGACGAGTCGTATTTGAGATCCTGTCCGTCGCCGTTGGTCACGCTGATGACGTGAAGGTAGAGCCGGTAATTCGTTCCGTCGGGGCCGGGGTATTCGATGGGAATTTTGCGGTAAATTCCGTGCCATTCCCCGACAAACAGCAGGGTAATCCGCTCGGTGACGAAAGCGCTGCCGTCTTTCGCGATGTCGATGTTGTCGTGGAAGTCGGAGATACGCCACGATTTGGCTTGCGCGATCGTCGTGAGAACGACGAGGAGGGTCGAAAGAAAAACAGTCTTGCTGAGTTTCAATTACACATTTCTCCCACTGTCCAAGAACTGAACTCGTGCCCTGCCCAAAACATATTTTTGAAACCGATCTAGAACTTCACCTGCACCGGCTCGCGGTCCGTCGGCTCAGTGATTTCGAAAAATTGCCGCTGGGTGAAACCGAATGGACCGGCAATCAGGTTCGTCGGAAACACCTGGATCTTGGTGTTCAGGTCGCGCACCACAGCGTTGTAGTAGCGGCGCGCATTCTGAATTGCGTCTTCAATCTGATTCAGCGATCCCTGCAACTGCGTAAATTCCTCAGAGGCCTTGAGCTCGGGATATGCCTCAGCCACAGCAAAGAGGCTTTTGAGAGCGCCAGTAAGCTGATTTTCTGCCGCGGCCTTGTCCGCCGGCGTGGTGGCCTGCATGGCCTGGCTGCGGAATTTGGCAATGTTTTCGAATGTGCCTTTCTCGTGCGCCGCGTAGCCTTTGACGGTCTCGACCAGGTTGGGAATGAGATCGTGGCGCCGCTTCAGTTGGATGTCAATGTCAGACCAGGCCGAGTCGCAGCGCACTCGCAGCTGAACAAGCCCGTTATACATGACGATCAGCATGACCAGAATCAGGACGATGATGCCGAGTAAGACGTAGCCCATCATGAAGCCTCGACTCCTTTCTGCCGCAGATCTTCAGTGCGGCGAAGCAGGAAATTCAATGGGACGTTATCACAGAAGCGTGCGGCGGCCAAATCGAGTTGGGGCTGGGTGCGACTGGCGTCAAAGCAAAAACGCGTCGGTCATCCCGAAGCCCCCGCGCCTTCACCAGCGGGGCGAGGGATCTCGCGCGCAGATAATCTCGTGGAGTGCGAGATCCCTTCGCCGTTCGGCTCAGGGCAGGCTCTTCGCTCCGCCCGAAAGACGGCTGCGCTCAGGATGACAGAAGGTCGAAAAGACGATCAGTTCGTGCCGGGAGCGAAATAGCCCTTGCGCGCGCGGACTTGCAGATCTTTCTTGAGGGTTGAGATTTCGATCGAGCGGTAACGACCATCGGCGTCAAAATCGGCAGGCTTATAGGAAACAACGTATTGGCTGCGCAGTTCATCTTCGATGGCGGCGAAGGAGCGGGTGATGTCTTTCATCTTGAAGGGAAAGAAAGCGCGTCCGCCGGTCGCATCGGCCAATTGCTCGAGCACTTTATCGCCGCGCAGCACCAGGCCGCTATCGTCGGTCGAGATGGCATAAATGATTACTTCCGCGCGCTGCGCCATCTCGATGGCCTGGGCTTTGGAATACTCACTCTGATTGTCCTCACCGTCGCTGACGAGGATGATCGCCTTCCGCACCGGGCGCTCTGAACGGTCTTTCAGAAACTTGTCTCTACTGGCGCGATAGATCGCGTCATAAAGCGCCGTTCCCCCGCCATCGCGCAATCTGTGGACGCTGGCCGCGAGCAACTGCGCATTGTCGGTGAAATCCTGCGCCAGTTGCTGATGCGTGTTGAAGCCTTCCACAAAGGCCCTGTCGAAGCCGGCGCGCAGCGTGCGCTGCAGGAAGCTGGTCGCCGCTTCCTGTTCGAAATCGAAGCGGCTGTTAACCGAGCCGCTCACATCGATCAGCAATCCCAGATGCAGAGGCAGATCGGTTTCGCGATGAAAATTGACAATGGCCTGCGGCGGCTTGTGATCGTCAAGAATAGTGAAGTCACTCTGCGTAAGATCGCGGACGAACTTGCCATGCTTGTCGGTGGCGATGAAGAGGACGTTAACTTCGTTGACCTGCGCGCGGATGGTGATCATCGCGCTCTGTGGGTCCACACCGTTCTCTACCGCGCCTGCGCCGCTATAAGCGCTCAAACTGGGGCTGTCGGTGACATAGGCGGATTGGGCGGGCAACTGGCTGTTCAGTGACAACATCGCCACCAGCACCAGCAGAAACCGAAAAAGGTTGCCCGTGTACTTCATGCCAGCAGAATCCAAAATTTTCACTCCAACGCCGCCCAAACGAGGCTTCCAACTATATAGATGCACGCCGGATGCCGAATCGGACGCGGGAAATAGCGCGACATGGTTGACTCTAGGCCGATGGCGGCAATGCGCCAAGTTACAAAAGGAGCACACGGAGGGTCGCAGATAAGGACCTGCAAATTCTACCACTTGCGCGCTAGTATTAGTCCCTGAGGGATTGGTCTTGGGGATTCCAACGGCAACAAAAGCTGGCCGCGGGTGGCCCGGTTTCCCTAAAATTCCAACGAAGGGGGATCGAATGAAGAAATGGGTCGCGCTTTTGTTGATTGCACTCCTCTCAGCCGCGAGTTTTGCGGCGGAGGACGAGCACGAAGAAGACCGCGTAAAGGATGCGGGCGAAGTGCTGAAGGAAATCCTGAATATTCCCGATGACATTCCGCAGGACCTGCTGGACAAAGCCGAGTGCGTCATCATCCTGCCGTCGGTAAAAAAGGCCGCGTTCGGCATCGGCGCAAGCTACGGGCGCGGCGTGATGATCTGCCGCAGCGGGCAGCACTATAAGGGCAAGTGGGGCGCTCCCGCGCTGTACGCGCTGGAAGGCGCGAGCATCGGATTCCAATTGGGCGCACAGGCGACGGATTTCGTGCTCCTGGTCATGAATCCCAAGGGCGCTGAGTCGCTGCTGTACAGCAAGGTCAAGCTGGGGGCCGACGCCTCGGCCGCTGCCGGTCCTAAGGGACGAACGGCGGAAGGCGCAACGGATGTGGTCATGCAGGCGGAAATTCTCTCGTACTCGCGCAATAAAGGCCTGTTCGCCGGAGTTTCGCTGGAGGGTTCGACCCTGCGTTCTGACGGCAGCGCGAACGAAAAATTGTACGGGAAGAAGTTAACCGCAAAGGAAATCATCCGGGAAGGTAAGGTTGGAATTCCTGCATGCGCGCATGAACTCGTTTCGCTGCTAGACAGAAAGTCGCCCGTGAACAAATCGGATCCGAAATCGCTGGAGTAGTTTCAGAAATCGCTTTCACCACGGAGACACAGAGGCACGGAGGAAAGCCGGAAGGGTAATCCCCTCTTCGCCCAGGAATTATTTTGATTTACGAGGGATGAATTGCTAAATGAAGTTCTCTGTGACTCTGTGTCTCCGTGGTGAGAAATTTTAGTCCCTGTGATTCCCTGTGGCCTCTGTGTGAACAACTCCTCCCAAATCGTGCGATGTAGTTGGGCAGCGGCCGAGCCGAACATTCGTTATCACGACGAGGAATGGGGT
>JASHQK010000035.1 GCA_030039195.1 Candidatus Sulfotelmatobacter sp. | reverse complement strand
GGACTCGATGCCTTCGATCAGCGCGCGCTCGATCAGAAAATGATTGAGCTCGACGGCACCGACAACAAGGGCCGTCTCGGTGCCAATGCAATTCTTTCCGTCTCCATGGCCGCAGCGCGCGCCTCAGCTGAGAGCTTGCAAGTTCCTCTCTATCGCTATCTCGGCGGAGCTGGTGCGAACACTCTGCCCGTCCCGATGATGAACATTCTCAACGGTGGCGCCCACGCCGACAACAACGTCGATTTCCAGGAATTCATGGTCATGCCGGTCGGCGCGCCTTCCTTCGCCGAAGCGCTGCGCTGGGGCGTGGAAGTTTTCCATACCCTGAAGGGAGTTCTAAAAAAGCGTGGCTACAACACCGCCGTCGGCGATGAAGGCGGATTCGCGCCCTCGCTCAAATCAAACGTCGAAGCCATCGAGGTCGTGCTCGAAGCAATTTCGAAAGCCGGGTACAAGCCGGGCGAAGAAATCGCTATCGCGCTCGATCCCGCAGCCAGCGGGTTCTATCAGAATGGCAAATACGTGTTCAAAAAGTCCGACAACTCGACGAAAAGTTCCGACGAAATGGTTCGCTACTGGGCAAAGTGGGCCAACGACTATCCCATCGTCTCGCTCGAAGACGGGTTGTCTGAGCAAGATTGGGACGGCTGGCAGAACCTGACCAAAGAACTGGGCGGCAAAATTCAGCTCGTCGGCGACGACATTTTCGTCACGAACATCCAGATCTTCGGCGAAGGCATCGAGAAGGGAATCGCCAACTCGATTCTGATCAAGCTCAACCAGATCGGGACGGTCAGCGAAACTCTGGACGCGATCGATCTCGGTCGCCGCAACGGATACACCTCGGTCATTTCGCATCGTTCGGGCGAGACGGAAGACACATTCATCGCCGATCTTGCCGTTGCAACCGGCGCAGGCCAGATCAAGACGGGGTCCGCCTCGCGCACCGACCGCATCGCGAAATACAATCAACTGCTGCGGATCGAAGAGGAGCTGGGCGCGTCGGCCAGATTCCTGGGCCTGAAGGCGCTGAACTATCACGGAACTGCTTCATAAAGCGTTTGGAATCGAGGCAGGACAAGAATGGGGTGCCCCACTTCTCGCCGATTTTGCGAGAAGTGGGTTTTCGAGAGAGCGTAGTCGAGGGCTCCCGCCGGCGTCGCGAGACATGGGAACGGCAAATGCTGTGAAGAGTGGAGCGATACAGTCAGCCTCACCGCACGCTCTAGCGCGAACGTATGGCCTGAACTGGAAATGAACCAGCCGCGTAGCGGCGCAATATGAAAGCCCGGCGCCCTTCGGCTTCGCTCAGGGCAGGCTCAGCGCCGGGAAAGCTGCCACGGGGCGGAACGAGTCCCGTAGGGACGCCACACGTAACACAGGAGCATCGTGATGAAACGAATTACCCAGATTTTTCTCCTCGTGATTCTCACCCTCAGCCCCGTCTGGGCGCAGGATGCGACATCCAACGATGCTCCTGCCACACGAGAGGACATCCAGAGACTTTTCACAACTCTGCACCTTCGCGAGCAGGTTCGCAGCATCATGGAAATCTCGGCGAACCAGTCGATGCAGTCCGTCCGCGAGAGCTTGAAACAGAAGCTGCCCAACGCCAGCGACAGTGACCTAAATCGCGCCACTGCCATGACCGACGCCTTGCTGAAGAGCATGGATCTCGATGGCATGCTCGACGACATGATTCCCGTTTATCAGAGGCATCTCACGAAATCGGACGTCGCCGCCATGTCGGCGTTCTATGAAACTCCTACGGGGCAGAAATTGCTTCGGGAGCAGCCCGCCATGACTGCCGAAGCGATGAAAGCCGTTCAGCCTCGAATGGAGAAGATGTTGAACAACTTGATGGACCAGGCCGAGAAGACTGCCCGCGAGTCTGTCTCACCATCGAAATCCACCAGCGATAAGAATTGAGGAGATTTTATGATCAACGACCTGTTACTCATCGAATTCAACGAAGAGGCCAACAAAACCCGCGCCATGCTGGAGCGCGTTCCGATCAAGGCCGATTTCAAACCGCACGCGAAATCCATGCCTCTGGGAAAGCTTGCTCCGCACGTGGCCGAGCTGCCCGGATTCGGCGTGACCATCCTGACCACCCCCGACCTCGATTTCGGCAAAGGCGGTCCGCGCCAGCGTCCAGCCTTCGAATCTGCCGAGGGGCTCGTAAAGGCTTTCGACGACGGCGCGGCAAAACTGCGTGACACTCTCAAGAAGACCTCAGACGCGGCATGGAATGAGAGCTGGAAGCTCAGCTTCAACGGCAAGCCGATCTTCAGCGGATCGCGCTTCCTCGCTTATCGCGAAATGTTCTTGAATCACCTGGTGCATCATCGCGCGCAGCTGGGCGTGTATCTGCGCCTGAACGACGTGCCGCTACCGGCAACGTATGGCCCATCCGCCGACGACACCATGGGATTCTGATTAGAAGCACACATTGTGAGTCGTTTCTTAAATCCGTGTTCATCCGCGTTAATTCGTGGCAAAGGTTTTGAAGTAGCTAACAGCTAAAAGCCAGGAGCTAATAGCCAATTTTATGTCCCGTCCTAAACCGCTCATACTCATCATCCTCGACGGCTGGGGATACCGCGCCGAGACCAAGGCCAACGCCATCGCGCTTGCCCGCAAGCCCACGTACGACCGCCTGTTGCGCGAGTATCCCAACACGCTGATTCACACCAGCGGCCCCTTCGTCGGCCTGCCAGAAGGGCAGATGGGCAATAGCGAAGTCGGGCACCTTAACATCGGCGCCGGCCGCATCGTACACATGGATATCACGCGCATCGATCTGCTGGTCCAAACCGGCGAGTTGTTTAAGCATCCCGTGCTGCTCGAAGCCATGAAGCATGCGCGTACGGGCGAGCGGCGTTTGCATCTGTTCGGGCTTGTCTCTGATGGAGGTGTGCACTCGCAGCAGGCGCATTTATATGCGCTTTTGAAAATGGCCAAGCAGCAGGGCCTGGAGCGCGTCTTCGTCCACGCCTTCATGGACGGGCGCGACACCTTGCCCACCAACGGCGCAGGATATCTCGAACAACTGCAGCAAAAGATGCGCGAGTACAACTGCGGAAAGATCGCCACCGTCAACGGCCGCTACTACGCCATGGACCGCGACCGCCGCTGGGAGCGGATTGCGAAAGCCTACAACGCGATGGTTTTCGCCGACGCTGAGGGCGGAAAGAAATCCGATCCGGCGCAGGGGATGAAAGATTCCTACAACAAGGGCGTCACCGACGAGTTCGTCGTTCCGTTCGTCTGCACCGACAAGAGTGGCCAGCCTCTGGCCACGATTCGCGATGACGATTCCTGCATCTGCTTCAACTTCCGCGCCGACCGCGTTCGCCAGATCACCCGCGCGCTCACGCGCAACAGCGGATTGAACCCGCAGGGCGGAAGCGATCTTCCCGGCGCAGCCGATCTCGACGCGACGATTCCGCGCGATCGCGTTCCGAAGAATCTGCACTATGTCTGCATGACGCAATACGATAAAAATTTCAGCCTACCGGTGGTGATCCCTCCCGAGTCGATGGCGAACATTCTCGCCAACGTCATGGGCAATCAGAAAATGCGGAACCTGCGCGTCGCCGAAACCGAGAAGTACGCGCACGTCACCTACTTTTTCAACGGCGGAGTTGAGCAGCCATTTCCGGGCGAAGACCGCATTCTCGTGCCATCCCCGAAAGTCGCAACTTATGATCTCAAGCCCGAGATGAGCGCCGCAGGAATCGCCGACGCTGTCGTGAAAGCCACGGAAGACGGCACATTCGACGTGATGATCGTGAACTTCGCCAATGCCGACATGGTCGGCCACTCGGGCAAAATCGAGCCCACGATCAAAGCCGTCGAAACGGTCGACTCCTGCCTCGGACGCATCGAATCCGCGGTCCGCGCCAAAGGCGGAGCGATGTTGATCACGGCCGATCACGGCAACGCCGAACTGATGATCGATCCCGCAACCGGCGGTCCGCACACCGCGCACACCACGAATCCCGTGCCGTTCATCGTCGTCTCAGAAAATTCAAAGCAGTTCACGCTGAAGCCGAACGGATCGCTCCGCGATATTTCACCGACGATCCTAGGAATGCTCGGCGTCGACGAGCCGAAAGAAATGACGGGCGTGGATTTGCGGGTGTTCACGAAGGATTCGCGCTAAAGCTATAACCAACTCCCGATACGTGTCATCCTGAGCGGAGAATGTGCTTCGCGAACGCGAAGCACATTCGGAGTCGAAGGACCCCTTTCACCTGGCCAGCGACGGTGGCTTAGCGAGGCGTTCTGACTATGCCTGATTTCGGAAATGGAAATTCCCTGAGGAGCTACTGCCGCATTCGGCGGACATGAGGTCCTTCGACTGCGACGCCGTCCGTTTGCGGACGGCGTCTTCGCTCAGGATGACAGATGGATAGATCGGAGAAAGTTCAGTTCGCCAGCAGCGCCGGCGCCGTCGCGATCAATCCCGCCGCAATCTCGAGATCGTGCAGATCTTCGCGGCTGAAATCCTGCGCATACTTGGGATCGAGCCCCTTGCGCGAAATCTGGATCACGCCCACCACGTTCGAAGTGCGATCCATCACCGGAACTGACATCAGCTTCTGAATCGGAGCGGGCGGCGCTTCTTCACCATCGCCCGACTCCGGCTTGATCGTCTCGAAAATGCTGGCGTGCTTGACGCGCGCGAAGTTGTTAAAGATCTCCGCCTTCTTGCTCAAAGCCGTATGCGCCGCGACCGCCTTGCTCGAGAGCGGAATCGAACCGGTCGTCCGCAAATGTTCGGGGAACAGGAAGCGCAGCAGCCCATTTTCCAGGCGCAGCAGCGCGACTTCGGTGTATTGCACGTGGAAAATTTTTGCCAGGACCATGCACAGGTCCATGGCCGTCACCCCTTGCCCCAAAACCGCACCCAAGGGGAGGAGATGCTCGGGAAGAACGACTTCCTCTTCCATCATGGCTGGCATCATTGTTGGATTGTTGTTCTGGATCATAAGCATGTCTTGCGTACCCGCAGGACGCATTCACTCTATCGCATTTTGCCCGCCAAAAGGCACTTCCGAAGGTAACGCCCACTCTCGCAGGAAGCCCTTTGTTTTCAGTGAAAAATCTTCACCAGAAGATCCTTTCGTACAATGTCCACCACGTTCGAGTCAGCCGCAAACCATCATCGGACTGACAGTTTTTGTCACACAGCTCTCTTGGCCACGGAGACAGCTAGGAGCGGCGAAAATCTAATAGACGCTCATGACCGGAGGTCATCCCGAAGCCCCGCGCTTTCACCAGCGGGGCGAGGGATCTCGCGCGCAGAAAACTTGTCACTAAATGGCCTCCGCATTGAAATCGGCATTTGCCTAGGCGCGGGCATTCTCATTTACACTTCCAAGCGTATGAACCTACCAATTCAACCCAATGTGAAATTGACGAACGCTTCCGACTATCGCGAGAACTACGCCAACAGCGTGCAGATGCGCGTGAACATCTGGGATTTCTTCCTCGTATTCGGCACGCTGCAGCAGCAGAGCGAGACGCAGGTCGATATCCGCAATTTTCAGGGAATTTATCTCAGCCCGCAGCAGGCGAAAGCTTTGCTGGGACTGCTACAGCAGAATGTTGCCGGATACGAGACGGCTTTCGGCGAGATCAAACTCGATCCGCGCATGGCGCCCCACGGCCCCGTCCACTGAAAAACTGTGCGGTGCCCCACCGTTCGGCAAGCTCAGGGCATAGCTTTCTCGCCGTCGTTGCGAGAAGTGGGAGTTTTGTCGATCACGCGGAAAATAATCACTCACGCATTCGTGACGGGCTTGCCCGCGGGAGCGCCGGATAGCAGCAACGGTTCCTCCGGCATGACGATCCAGGCAATCGGATAGGAAATCATCCCGATGATCGTCGTGAATGACGCGATCAGCCACACCACGCGCACCAGGGTCACGTCGACGTCGAAATATTCCGCAAAACCCATGCACACGCCGGCGATCTTGCGTCCCTGCCGCGGACGCACCAGCCGCGTGCGCGCAGTCGACGAACCCACACGCGTGCCGCAATAAGCGCAAACATTGGCGTCGTCCTGAATCACTTTCCCGCAGTAATTGCAGTACATAGGCGGACCCTCTCACTTTATGATACGCGCGCCGGGGCCGGGAAGTTCCGTAACGACGCTTGCCCTAACTGGCCCGGCCGACTTGCCGCCATCAGCTCCGCGTATCACCCTGAGAATCAGCAGTGCTGGGCAAGAGCGGCGTTTATTCCCGGTACGCTTCTTTGATATACCTGCGGGCCTGGTCGGCCTGGCCGCTATTGGCGTTTTCGGCAAGGACGGTTTCGTAGCGCTTCATGGCCAGATCCCGTTCCTTCAGTAGATCGTACATCTGCCCGGCGGCGAGATTGGCCTTCAGCTGAATGTCCGGATCGGGATCAGGCGCCTCGTTCACAAGTTCATAGGCAGCAGCCGCGCCGACGATATTCTTTTCGCTGCGCAACAGCTCGCCCAGGCCCCAAGCCGCCAACTCGTAATGCAGCTTGTCGTATTTCCCCTCGCGCCCGTTCTGCCAGACTTTGCGATACATGTCTTCGGCTTCCTCGATGCGTCCGGCCGCGCGCAGCAGGTTGGCGACCTCAGTGGGAAACAGGTGGTTGTGCGGATATCTGGCGGCGAGATCCTTCATGTAGCCGAGAGCTTCGTCGTATTGATGTTCGCGGCGCAGGAACAGGCTCAGTATCACTTTTGCGTCACTGGAAGTTTCCCCGTTGCCGCGGGCCACCTCGCGAAGATATTCCAGGCCCTTTTGCTTCGATCCGCTCAGGCCGGCTAGCGCTGCTGCCACCTTTACGCTCCAGGGAAGATTGCCGACCACGTAATTGTGCGTGCCCACCACCATCTTGGCGTCGAGATAGTCAGGATCGAGTTCAAGCACGCGTTCGTGGTCGCGCCTCGCGCCGACCGCGTTGCGCAGCGCTGAAAACCAGGCTCGCTCGATCAATCCGGTATAAACGGCAAACTGTGCGCGCGTCACGCCCCGGCAGTAGAGTGCATCCACATCGTTGGGATTCGCTTTGAGGCTCCGCTCTTCCAATGCCTCGGCGCGTTGCGCCAGCGCTTTAATACGCACCTTGATCTTGGGATCAGTGGGCCGCGGTGCGTGCCCAATAAAGCTGTCATTGCTGTAATCGCCGGTGTTCATGCCTCCGGTCTCATAGAGATCATGCATCAGAATCACCGACATCAGGTGGTTTACGGCAAAGGGGTCATTCGGGCGCTCTGCGAGAAACTTTTCGAACTCCCGCGTCGCCCGATCGTACTCCATGTTGTAAAAGTGATCGAAGGCCGCATCGGTTTGCGGATCACGGGGTACACCATGAGCTGGCGCATCCCCTTGTTGCCCGAGGGCGAGCACGCACGTCCCAAGCATGAGCAGTGATACAACCGCTAGCATGCTCGGCTTTGAAAGGGTCAATGGAGTCCGGCCTGACACAAAACAGTTGTTTTAGTCTAAACGAATCGGCGAAGTCCTGCGTCGGGTGTTTTGCTGATCCAAAACTGTGCGATCCCGGTCACAGCGACCAGGTCATCCTCGGATGGCTCGTTCGCCTGATCCGGAGGAACCTCGTCAGTCATCCAGGTTCCCTGAACGGTACCTGTCATGGGCAGAATGCTCGCCTATAATCCACCCACGAAGCAGCAAGTGCAAACGCGCTAGCTGCCCGTTTGCGCGCAACCTGTAATCGGGTTGTGCGTGATGCGCGGAAGGAGTGGGGCTTCTGTAACCGGCGCATCTTTACTCTGCTGCGCGCGTAATTATTGCGCGAGTCCGGTTTACAGAGAGCCGTTGAAAAATGGATAAGCTGGTCATTCCCGAGGCACTTAGGCACCCTTGGGGGTTTGGCGGGAGGAATGCCAAGGTGAATTTCAAACCCTCGGTAGGAAGTAACCGATATGTCTGAAGTTCTACGCGAAGCACAGCAAGATTTCTGGCGTCCGCCCGTGGCGGCTGTTTCCGAGCCGTTAACGCTGGCTGTCACGGCCGCCCCAGCCATGGCGGAAGTTTGCCCTCAGTGCCGTTCCGAGTTTCTCCTGGGATCCCGTTTTTGCCATACCTGTGGCGCAGTCCGGCCCTTGGCTGCCGTGTCACAGGCAGAGTCCGACGCGGCTGAAATTGCAGGCATGTGGGAGCGCGCGGTCGGGCAGATACATTCAGTCCTGACGCGATGCCTGGAAGCTGCCGCAGCGATCGAATTACCCGGTTGGCTGCATTACCTTCACTTCCACGAAATCAAGCGATGGATCGGGTTGCCCACCGCCTCGCTGATCGCCTTTGTCATTGGCATGTCCTGTGTTGCGGGAGCCTTGTTGGTAGGGTTGTTGACCGCGAAAACCTTCGTCGACTGGCAAGCCATCCAGTTTTACCGGGCCGAGTGGCTCTTGGCTGCGACTGCAGCTTTTGTGGCCGGAATCCTGCTCAAGAGGCCTTCGAAGCCCGACGGCGATTAACCGACCTTCTGTTTCGATTTCGTCCGAAGCTGCAGCTACGATTCGCCGCCCGATCCAGCAGCTCTCCTGTGCTGGTTCATTCGATAGAGATGATGAACTGGGCCGATGCCGTGGCCCAGAGGCTGTCCATTTGCGATCGCCGCGCTGACGTAAGTCTTTGCTAGCAAGGCTGCTTCGGCCACACCGCGGTCGAGCGCCAGGTGGCAGGCAATCGCCGTGGCGAATGCGCATCCAGTGCCGTGGGTTGAGTTCGAACGTTGCCGCTCTGCTTTAAACACTTCCTGCTCAATCCCTCGCGGACTGGTAAAGCTCAGCAGATCAGTGGCTTTCTCGAGATGGCCACCGGTGACGACAACCGCCGACGATCCCATTTCGTGGAACTTGCCCGCTGCGGCCCTCATGTCGTCCAATTCTTTGATCTTGATTCCGGTCAGGATCTCCGCTTCGTCCACATTCGGCGTAATCACATCGGCTGCGGGAACGAGTCGGTCGAGCAATATCCGTGTCCCCGCGGGATCGAGCAGATCAGTACCGGAAGAGGATTTGAGAATCGGATCGAGGACAATGTTGGCCAAACGCCCCCTACTCGAAGTGACGCTTGAACTTTTGCCGGAGGAGGCCGCGGGGCGCATGGACAGAAAATCAGCCACAGCCTTCACTACCTTCGCGTTGCCCAGCATGCCGATGTGGACAGCTGCGATTTCCAGATCGGCGTCAAGCTCCTCCAGAATCGCAGAAATCAGAGTGGGATCAACGGCTTCGACGCGGCGCACCCCGGCGGTCGACTGGACAGTCATGGCGGTGATGCAAGCCACCCCGTAGCATCCGTGTGCCGCAATCGTCTTGATATCGGCGGTGACCCCGGCTCCGGAGGAGGGATCGAACCCCGCAATGGTGAGCACTACAGGTTGTTTTTCGGCCATGCCCTTCCGTTCTTGAGCGCCCTTACGCGAACTATAGTACTGCTTTTCTAGGCCCAGACTGCTGAGATCGGCTCGCCCCAGAGTTACTTTTGAAATCATGCGGCGAGAAAAAAACTTTGGTGCTGACCGCCAAGTTAACGGTGTAAATACATGATTCCGCGTAGGTTGCGATCGGATTAGCACTAAGTCATTGATTCCATGCGGCTTGTAAATTCTACCCAGCGCTCTCTTCCGGGCTAATTACTAATAGGTAAATACGTAACCTTCCCGAAATAAACGGAGTTTCTCGCATCTCAATCAATTACAAGCAGGTTACGTGTGAAATCGATAACTAGTCCGTCATCCCGAACCCGGCCGTTTCGGCTTGACAGACCGTTTGGCCCGCCGATAGCATGACAAAACTGCAGTGAGTTTTTTCGAACCTAGCCTAGGACACTTTTGAGTATGCGAGGAGAACTGAATGCGAAGACGTTTAGCTCATGGACTGGCGCTTGCCTTTATGGTCGCCAGCCTGGGAGCGGCTCAGGGACCGAACATCTCGGAGGCGACACCAGCACCGAATAGGTCCGTTCCGACCACAACCCAAAGCCGAAAACAGGCCGGCAAGCAAAAACCGTATCAGGTAGGAACCGCTTCATGGTATGGCCAGGATTTTGAAGGAAAGCCAACCGCCAGCGGCGAGCCCTACGACATGTACGACATGACTGCGGCTCACCTGACGCTGCCTTTGGGAAGCTATGTGAAGGTCACGAACCTGCATAATGGGCGCAGCGTGGTAGTGCGTGTAAACGACCGCGGGCCTATCGTTCCCGGACGCATCATCGATGTTTCTTACGGAGCGGCCCAGGCGTTGCACTTCCGCGCGCAAGGTCTGCAACGGGTTCGTCTGGACCTGGTCCAGGCTCCGACAACAAAACAGTCGTTTGAGACTGTTGCCATGAATCGTCCCCCCCTCGTGCAACTCCCCTGAAAACCAGTTACACTGACCGGGATGCAAGCCACTCTGCCGAACCGCATCCCGGAAAGTGAGTCTCACGCAGGCGAGAGCCGTACAGCCGGCGAGTTTCATAAAAACGACCCGCGCGAACGGCTCATCGTAGCCCTTGATGTCTCCAGCACCGCCGCGGCTCAGCGAATCGTCGCGGCGGTGGGAGACTCTGCTCTGACCTACAAGGTCGGCTTGCAGCTCTACACGGCCGAAGGGCCGCGCGTCGTGCGCGATCTCGTGGCTTCCGGTCGGCGTGTCTTTCTGGATCTGAAGTACCACGACATTCCAAACACCGTTGCCGCCGCCGTCGCTGAAGCCGCAAAACTCGGCGTAGGCATGCTGACCGTGCACGTCGCCGGAAGCGAGAGGATGCTGCGCGCGGCAGCCGATGCAGCAAAGGCCACTCCCCAATTGATGTTGCTGGGGGTCACCGTGCTGACCAGCCTCGGTGAGGATGATCTTGAAAAGACGGGCGTTCGAGGATCGCTCAAAGAGAACGTGGTGCGACTGGCCTCGCTTGCGCTCGAGAACGGATGCCGTGGAATCGTCACTTCGGCCCGAGAAGCACCGGCGGTTCGCGCAGCATTAGGGCGGGAATTTCCGATCGTGACTCCGGGCGTGCGCCCAGCCGGAAGCAATGTCGGCGATCAGGTCCGAGTGGTAACTCCCGCAGAAGCAATCGCTGCCGGGGCCAGCCATATTG
Organism: Candidatus Sulfotelmatobacter sp.; assembly: GCA_030039195.1. Classification (GTDB taxonomy): domain Bacteria; phylum Acidobacteriota; class Terriglobia; order Terriglobales; family Acidobacteriaceae; genus Sulfotelmatobacter. The sequence goes on along the minus strand of JASHQK010000035.1, from coordinate 184 downwards.
TGGTTGGAAGGCCAATCACAGAAGCCGCCGATCCGGCGGCACAAGCTAGAGCAATCCTGGAACAGATCCGGCACTAGACACTCACCTCTAATGCGGACTCCTCTCATGGAAGTCACCTACCAACTTGCCGAGGAGGATTATCGGCACGGTCTGCGTGCGTGGCAAAAGAGCAATGCATGGCGAC
>JASHQK010000413.1 GCA_030039195.1 Candidatus Sulfotelmatobacter sp. | reverse complement strand
CTGGTCGACTACCTGCATCGGCACGGCATCGGCGTGATTCTCGACTGGGTGCCATCGCACTTCCCTTCCGACGGCCACGGACTGGCCTATTTCGACGGTACGCATTTGTACGAGCACGCGGATTCGCGCCAGGGATTACATCCCGACTGGAAGACGCACATTTTTAACTACGGCCGCGCCGAGGTGCGCAGCTTCCTGATGTCGAGCGCGATGTTCTGGTTCGACAAGTATCACGTGGATGGGCTGCGTGTGGATGCGGTCGCTTCGATGTTGTATCTCGATTATTCGCGCAAGCAGGGCGAATGGATTCCGAACAAGTACGGCGGGCGCGAGAATCTGGACGCGATCGACTTCTTGCGGCGATTCAATCAGGAGTCGTATAAGGAGCATCCTGACATTCAGACGGTTGCGGAAGAGTCGACCGCGTGGCCGATGGTTTCGAAGCCGGTTTACGTGGGCGGGTTGGGATTCGGCGAAAAGTGGGACATGGGGTGGATGCACGATACGCTGAAGTATTTTCAAAACGATCCCATTCACCGCAAGTATCAGCACAATCTGCTGACGTTTCGCATGCTGTATTCGTGGCATGAAAATTTTGTGCTGCCGCTGTCGCATGATGAGGTGGTCCACGGCAAGGGATCGTTGATCGGGAAGATGCCGGGAGACGAGTGGCAGCGCTTCGCCAATCTTCGGCTGCTCTATGCCTACATGTACGCGCAGCCGGGGAAAAAGCTGCTGTTCATGGGCGCGGAATTCGGTCAGGTCCGCGAGTGGACGCACGATTCGAGCCTGGAGTGGCATGTGCTGCAGTATCAGGTGCATCGTGGCGTGCAGGCCTGGATCGAGCAGTTGAACCGTTTTTATCGAAGCGAACCGGCGATGCACGTGCTCGATAACGATCCGGCGGGATTTGAATGGGTGGACGTGAACGACAATGCCGCGAGCACGATTTCGCTACTGCGCAAGAGCGAAAATCCGAAGGATACGATTCTGGTCGTGTGCAATTTCACTCCGGTGCCGCGCACGGGATATCTGGTCGGCGTGCCTCACGGCGGATACTGGCGCGAGCTGCTCAACAGCGACGCACGCGAATATGCCGGCAGCGGGATGGGCAATCTGGGTGGAGTGAATGCCGAGATGCTGCCTGTGCATGGACGCCCGTATTCGCTGAAGCTGACGTTGCCGCCGCTGGCGGGGCTGTTTCTGAAGGCGGTCTGAGGGCAAGCCGCATTATCAGACTGGAATCTACTAACAGTTGATTCCGTGTATGTCTAAATTCCGGGCAGCCGTACACTAGGCGCATGCAGGGAGCTAAACTCGTCGGAATCAAAGGGCTTTTTCTGCTTGCGGTACTGATATGCGCTTGTTTGGTGTGGGGCCAAGGCAAGTCCCCCGAGACGCCAGCTAAGAATGTCGTCTCGGTCCCATTTGTGGGATGTGAATCTGACGGTCAAGTCGGTTCCGTCAAAGCGCCCTCTGGACGAACCAGGGCGATGGCAATCCCAGCAGCAGCAGCTCGGCGACTCGCCTATTACAAAGCGGAAGAAGGAATCGGGGTCCTTGCTCCAAGAGGTTGGCGCTGCTTCGGAACCTATGGCTCGAACGGCGCGGCCCTTTACGTGAGTCCCGACCCGTTCAATGCTGCTGATCTATTTTCGACAAGTTGGAGAGGCTTTGCGGGACCGGCGGTCCAGGTCTCCCAAGAGGCCGGGGACACCTCGGGTAGATTTGCGGTGGCCAAGGTAATTGCCCGCGTGTTTCCAGCCCACAAAGCGTTCGTTGAGGGAGTGATTGCCGAAGGAATCGAGCCTGCGAGTTCGTTTCCCTCCGGCCCCTATCCAGCAGACACCCTGAAGTATCGAGGCGACAACATTGTAGAATTTCGGACGCCTGCGCAAAAAGAAGGGCTCGGCACCGCTTCCCGCCTGCAGAAGAACGATAGCCCGATCTATGGAGTAGCAATTCTACTCGGAGAGGAACCGAGCCTCGTTCAGCTATCGGTGCGGCTTCCTTCTGAGATCAGCGACCTTGTTCAATTGCTAATTGAGCAGACTGAACGAGAGGCATCGCGCCTCGGCGATTGACGGCAGGTCGGATGGTCGACGCGGACAGACCAAGCACCGAGCAAAAACGCCTCTTCTGCTCCCAATCGTTTTCTCCCCCTCCGTGCTATGCTCGGCTTAAGCGCGTCGCATGCGGATTCTCACTCGCTACACTCTTCGTGAGGTCACGGCCCATGCCCTGATCGGCGTGGCGATCTTCACGTTTGTCCTGTTCACGCGCGATCTCGGACACATTCTCGAACTGGTCGTCCGCGCCAGCGCCCCGCTGCCGAGCGTTGCCGAAATTTTCTTCTACACGCTTCCCGTCGCATTTGAATACACGCTGCCCATGAGCGTGCTGGTGGGAATCCTGATCGGGCTGAGCCGCCTGGCTGCCGACAGCGAAATTACTGCCATGCGCGCCAGCGGCATGGGCGTGTGGAGCTTTCTGCGTATGCTGTCGCTGTTTGTGATCGTGGCCTGGCTGTTGGCGCTCGCGAACGGTTTATATATCGCCCCAAGATCGCAGGCGGCGCTCGCACGACTCGAAGACCGACTGAAGGGATCGCAGGTTTCGTTTGAG
>JASHQK010000412.1 GCA_030039195.1 Candidatus Sulfotelmatobacter sp. | reverse complement strand
CGTCCCAGACGACATCGACAGAGCTGTTCACTCCGGCGCTCCTGTTCCATCCGGACTGTCAGCCGAGGAGAAGGTCGCGTATGAGCGGCTGGTCGCCGTATATGGGACGGGTGTCGCCTACGCGGTGCAGATGGGGTTGCGGACGCAAACGCTTTACGGTATTGCCGATTCGCCGGTCGGCCTGGCAGCCTGGTTTCTCGACCATGATGCTCGCAGTTACGAGCGAATCTCACAGCTCTTTATTGATGGACGGAGTTACGGCGACCTTACGCGCGATGACATCCTCGACAACATCACGCTGGCATGGTTGACGACGACCGGGATTTCTTCCGGCCGCCTTTACTGGGAGAACAAGTTGGCCTTTTTCGGAGTTAAAGGCGTCAAGATCCCGGTCGCAGTGAGCGTTTTCCCTGACGAACTCTATCCCGCTCCTCGCAGCTGGGCCGAGAAAGCGTATCCGCAGCTCATTCATTACAACCGGCTCCCCAAGGGCGGACACTTCGCGGCCTGGGAACAGCCGAAACTGTTCTCGGAAGAACTCCGCACTGGATTCCGATCTCTGCGGTCGAGCGTTGCAAGGTCTGCAGCATAACTTGATCACGGCGACGAGCGGACGACGAAACCGGGGGTGGGAGAGGCAGAGATGAAACCCTGGAAAGTAGTTTGCCTGGTTCTGTTTGCTCTTGCAGTTGCAGTCGCGGGATACGGGCTGATTCTCGTGCGGCACGGCTTCAGCGCACTTGCGACACCATCAGCGGTTGAGGAGCTCGCGGCTACAACGGCGCGCAAATTGGCGGTGCCATCCGCATATCGCCAGCTTCGCAATCCCATCACGCCTTCAACGGAGAACATTCGGGGAGGCATGGAGCATTTCGCCTATCATTGCTCCCCGTGCCATTCGAATGACGGATCGGGCCACACGGTATTCGGCAGGGGCTTCTATCCGAAACCACCCGACCTGCGTGCGGCCGCGACGCAGAACAAAAGCGATGGTGAGCTCTACTACACAATTGACAATGGAGTTCGTTTGAGCGGCATGCCAGCCTTCAGCGGAACGCACACTGTCCCGCAAACCTGGCGCCTGGTTCTGTTCATCCGGTACTTGCCTCAGATCACGCCCGAGGAACTCAATGAGATGAAGGGGTGGGACCCTAAGAGTGACGCGGACCCAGCGCATTTCTGAAGGGCGAGGAACCGCCCCAGAATTCTGCGGGAGCGACATACCACTAAAACAGAAAACTCCAGCTATCAATCGGAGGAAATCTATGAAACGGGAAATCATTCGCGTCGAGCCGCTGGCGACCTACCTGGACAAGTACAAGGCCCCAGCTTCAACCGTGACGAAGCACGGCGACACAATCTACGTCTCAGGTTCTCCGCCCTTTGACCCCAGGACCGGAGAAATCTTCAAGGGACCGATTGAGCGTCAGACGGAGATCGTATTGGATCAGCTCAAGCTCTCTGTCGAAACGGCAGGCTCTTCTCTGGAAAACGTTCTGAAGCTGAATGTCTACGTCACCTCAGTAGAGATGTTCCCTGCGGTGAATGCCGTCTATAGACGTTATTTCCCGGAAAATCCACCGGCCCGCATCTTTATTAATGTCCCTGCTTGGAACGGCGGGTTTGATATTGAAGTGGATTGTATCGCCGCCGTTTTATAAGAGTGTTCCTTGGTCCGGTCTATCTCCGCTCGTTGGTGAGCGGCCACGAAAGCCCCCTGCGCGACGGCACGGCACTCCTTTTCGGATTGCGCTTAACACCGCCGCCAGAAGAAGAAACACCATGAAAACCTGTGGAACTGCTCTAAAGGAGCACCCGATGAAAGAACCCGACGACGGATCGCGCCGTTGCTTTCTCAAGGCGAGCTCGATGTTAGGCCTGGCAGCCGCGTTCGGACCGGCAATGATCGGACCAGAAACGATCGGCGAGGCATTCGCAGATTCGAAATCCGATAGTGCCCCGAAGGAGAACACAATGGCCCAAACCAATGCTACACAGGCAGCCGACAAGGCGACTATTCGTCCGTTTCAGGTGAACGTTGCAGAAGTGGAACTTACCGAACTACGCAAGCGCATCACCTCGACGAGGTGGCCTGATCGGGAAACGGTTACGGATGAATCGCAAGGCGTGCCGCTTGCGACAATTCAGGAACTTTCCCGCTATTGGGGCACAGACTACGATTGGCGCAAGTGCGAAGCGAAACTGAATGCCCTGCCGCAGTTTATTACCGAGATCGATGGGCTTGACGTTCACTTTATTCACGTTCGTTCGAAGCATGAAAATGCGTTACCGCTAATTGTCACGCATGGATGGCCCGGCTCTGTTATCGAGCAGCTGAAGATTATCGATCCACTTACCAACCCTACGGCACATGGCGGGAGTGCATCGGATGCCTTCCATCTGGTGATCCCGTCGCTACCGGGATTCGGGTTTTCAGCGAGGCCCACCGCTTCCGGTTGGGGTCCAGAGCGTACTGCGAGTGCGTGGGTAGTGCTGATGAAGCGCCTTGGGTACGCACAATTTGGGGCACAAGGCGGCGATTTGGGTGCGGGTGTCTGCACCATGATGGCGAAACACCCGCCTCCAGAATTGCTAGGAATTCACACCAACTTCCCTGGGACTATTCCTTCAGATATCGCTAGGGCGCTCCAGTGTGGCGATCCTCCGCCATCCGGCCTATCCGCGGACGAAAGGCGTGCTTACGAACAGCTGACCAATCTGTTTGCGAAGAAACGTGCATACGCACAAATGATGGCGACTCGCCCACAAACGCTGTACGGATTGGCGGATTCGCCCGTTTGCCTCGCAGCTTGGCTCTTTGACCACGGTGACGGTTACGGCCAGCCGGCCGCGCCAATCACCTCGGCAGTACTCGGGCGGACGGTCAATGGATACTCCGCAGGTGATCTGACACGAGACGATGTACTCAACGACTTCACACTCTACTGGCTGACGAACACAGCGGTTTCTGCGGCTCGGTTCTATTGGGAACTTCACCTCAATCTTTATAACGCGGCCGATGTCTCCATCCCAGCTGCTGTGAGCGTCTTTCCTGGCGAGAACTATCAAGCCCCGAGGAGTTGGACCGAGCGGGCATATCACAAACTCATCTACTACAACCAAGTCGACAGAGGCGGACACTATGCGGCTTGGGAGCAACCGAAGCTTTTTTCAGAAGAGGTTCGCGCGGGCTTCAGACCGCTGCGATAGTCTTTCAACAAAAGGAGGATCTTCAACATGCCTGACTCTTCGCAGTTCAATACGGATCGCACCCATCCCAGCCGCTGGACGATCACCTTCAGCAACCCACCGATCAACATGTTTGTTCCCGAAACGATCGTCGAATTGGGAACGCTGCTGACCGAGCTTGAGGCAGACCCTTCCGTAAAGGTCATAGTGTTTCAGTCCGCGAGTCCTGATTTCTTCATCGCCCATCTCGACGTAGGCAAAGCGGCTGAACGCCCAGAGACGCTGGGCCTTTGGCGCGAATTTGTACTTCGCCTCTCGTCCATGCCAGTCGTTAGTATCGCCAAGATTCGCGGCCGCACGCGCGGCATCGGTAACGAGTTCGTGCTGGCCTGCGACATGCGATTCGCCAGCCGGCAAAGCGCCCTGTTTGGCCAACCCGAGATTGGCGTTGGACTGGTACCGGGCGGCGGCGCACTGGAATGGCTCCCACGTTTGGTCGGCCGCTCGCGGGCACTTGAGATCGTGCTGAGCGGCGACGACTTCGATGCTGATATCGCCGAGCGCTATGGCTGGGTGAATCGCACGCTGGACGATAGCGACCTTGACTCATTTGTCGATACGCTCGTCGCCCGCCTGGCGTCGTTCGACCGTGAAACGCTGTCCGCGGCGAAGACCCAGATCAATCGGTTCGGGAGGCCTTCAGCTACCGAGCTTCAGTCGAGCAACGACTTGTTCTTCCCGCTGCTTGCCTTGCCAGGTGCGCAGGCGCGCCGTGCGAAGATCCGCAATATCGGTTACGGTGTTCGGAGCGACTTCGAATTGAACTTCGGACGGTACCTGCCGACGTTCGGGCCGACGGAAGACGATAATAAGAATGCGCAGAATACAGACCGTACGAAGGTTGCGGTCTGACCTTTTTGCCTCGAACTGGCGCAGAGCGGAGGATCAGCGAAATCACAGTGAAAGCCCAGATTCCGCGATGGGGAAAGAACGTCGCCGTCAGCGTCAAACCACTTGACGTGGAGAATTGGCTCAAGGCTCTCCACGGACAATTGGGGTACGCCAATCCGAGTTGCGCCAAGATTCGTCAGGTCATGGTCTGCATCTACAAGCATGCTCAGCGGCATGGTCTGATTCCGCGCACTGAAGATGCCAATCCAATGAAGTGGGTCCGCTGCAAGACGACAAGCGAGTATGAAGCAATCATTCTTACCCCCGAGCAAGCCTTTCAGTTGGTCAGTGGCTTCCCTCCGTTGGAACGAACTATAACCTTGCTGGCGGCGGCAACCGGGCTTCGCATCAGCGAGTGCTTAGGTCTTCAGTGGCAGGACTTGGATTTTGAACATGAGAAGATTCATGTAAGGCGCACGTGGCTTGGCGATCAGAGTGGCGAACCCAAGACCAAGGCGAGCAAACAGCCCGTCGCTATGGGCGCACTTTTGGCCGACATTATGCGAGAGTGGCAAAACGAAACGCCACATTCCAAACCAAAGGACTGGGTTTTCCCCTCGGTTCGCCTTCATGGCCGCAAGCCGCGCACAGGCTCGGTCATGGCGCAGCAATACCTGCGTCCGGCGGCGGTGAAGTTGGGAATTCTCCGAGCAGAAGATCGCTGTCGTTTCGGCTTTCACAATCTACGTCATTCGCTGGCGTCCTACTTGGTCACGCAGACGAGGACCGATGTAAAGACGGTTCAAACAATGCTGCGGCATGCCGATGTTGGGACAACTCTGGGCCTCTATACACATGCCATCAATAAGGACAAGCTCATCGCCCAGAATCAGGTGATGGAAGCCATCATGAAGCCGGGGCTAGTGAACTGAGCGTGCGGCTCCGTGATCCATGCCAGCAGAAACACCAGTGTGAATTTCATCGGACCTCCTCCCCGGCCGAAATGCCGCGCAGATTAAACCGCGCCACTTCTTGAGCGATTTTCTCGGGTGGCAACCGCTTTTGCGTTGCTGTCTCAAGCCAGTGATGAACAGACTCGTATACTGCTCCGACCCAGCATCGGGCGACGACGTCGGGGTTCATTGGTGGAAGGACTCCGGATAGTCCCTGTAGTGCTCTTTCCACGCTTCGACAATGGCTGGAAATAATATTGCGGCGAATACGATGAAGGCGCGGGCTGAGGCCCGAAGATTCAACGATCAAGATCTGAGCCTCGTCAGGGTTCTCAGCAAGAAACAGAAACAGCCGCTCCACCGCTGTTCTCATTTGCAAAAACGGATCACGAACAGCGGCGATCGCCTCGTTAAGCGCATCAGAAATATGTTCTCCCACAGATTCCAGCACAGCCGCAAATATGTCTTCCTTGTTTCGAAAATAGAAGTAAAAGCTCCCCGTGGAACTGCCCGAGTCTGCCACGATATGGGGAACAGTGGTTGCGTGATATCCCTGACGCCCAAATCTGCGAATAGCCACTGCAAGAAGTTTGCGTCGATGAGCGTCTTTGCGCTCAGCCATTTTGGGCGTGGTGCGGTATACCAATGTAGTCCTCCGTATGCGTCCCACCCGTACTAAGGATCTCCGTGAGTCCTGTGCGGTAGTTGCGATAACGCAGATTCAGTCCGAGATTGCTCTTAGCCTTCACGTTGGAGATTTTCTTGGGCGTCGTCAAGAGACGCACGATGTTCTGGGTGACGATCGGCGAAGCGCCGCTAGCCTTGGCGAGAAGGAAACTGGCGGTTGCATAGACGCGGGCAAGCGGCAGAGGCAAGAACACCGGGCCTCGTGCGCCGAGCAGAGTGCTCATGAATTGCAGGAACCCTCGCCATGTGGTCGGCTCGTCATCGGCTATGTTGTAGATGCTGAACCCTATCTGTGCACTATCGGCGGCGTTGATAAAAGCCTGCGCTACGTCTTTCACGTGGACAAAGCTTAACGGAACCATTCCGTTTCCCAACCAAGGACAGAAGCTGCGTCTGAAACGCGCTTGGAGTTCCTGCACAAGTCTGCCGTTTGCCCCATAGACTTCGCCAATTCGAAGAACGACCACGCGACTGTCCGGCAATCGCGCAGCGAAATCCGCAAACAAGTGCTCGACTTCCAGTTTCACTGCACCATAGGGAATGACTGGTCGCGTCGCAGTGTCCTCCGAGGCCAGACCCGTTACGGCCCCATAGACTTCTGCGGCGCTGGCGAAAACCCAGTTGCGCACTCGGTTGGCGCCTCCCCAGCCGAGCAAGTTGCGCGCCATAACAACATCATGCGATTGCAATTC
>JASHQK010000411.1 GCA_030039195.1 Candidatus Sulfotelmatobacter sp. | reverse complement strand
CGAAGTCACTGACAAACTGCAAACCGCAGTGAGACAAGTTTGTTCGACGAAATATCCCCCACCAAAATGCAACAGAGCCGGCAGGCTGTCGAGTGTCCGTACTGTGTTCAAGGCCAACGCTACATCCCGCTAGTGAGGCGCGTTCACGCACGCTTTCTCTACAAGCGCTGCAGACACCCTAAACCCCTTCCGGTGTGTGACAGCGATGTCGAAAGGAGAACTCCCATGAGTAACAGTTTTTTCAGTGGTGTTGCAGCGGTTTGCTCCCGAGGGGCTTCGAAGTCAATCGCAAGCCTTCTCCTCGCATTGAGTGCGATGGCGTTGCTCATCGCCGGGCCCATCTCCCTGGCACAGGATTCCGCATTGCCCGCGCCATCCAGTGGCAAAGCCATCGTCTGTATCTACCGCACGTACCGATTTACCGGTTCGTCGGCACACGACGAGCTTTATATCAACGGCACTCATCTGGCCAAGCTCCTCAACAGCGAGTACGCGTTCATGGAAGTGCCGCCAGGTACGGTTGTGATTTCCGGATTGCCCAAGGAGTACTACGGAACAGTCATCATGTCCGCAGCTGCGGCCGCCAATCAAGCCCGGCAAAAAGAAAACGAGCGGGCCCGGTTTGAAGCGGAAGCGGGGCAAACCTATTACTTCAAGTGGACCTCCGAACCCTTCGCAACCGGAATCAAGGTCACTCCTGTGGATCCCGGGAAGGGAGCCAAAGAGATACGCAAGCTCCACCTTTCCAAGCCGGTTGACGACAAGGAAGCAGCGAAACCAGAAACGAAAGACACCGACAAACCGCCGGCAAACTGACGTTCCGGCTGAGTGTGAGCTTTCGCTGAGCGTGCATGATCTGACGTGATTCCGCTGATAGCACCAGCCGACAAGGGTTTGGAGCCGTGATGCCTATTTGCGGCAGTTATTCGCCTGTTGCTGCGAGTATCCAAAATATGAGTGTCCTAGCCCAGGTCCCCACCTGAAACTCGTTCTTACCACGATCCTTCTTTTCGGCCCCACCACCATACGATGCCCACGGTTGCGGTATTCTGCGCCTTACTGAAGACACCCTGCACATCGGTCAGGAATGACGGCTGGTTCGAAAAGTCGCGCCGCCACTCGTAACGCATCAGAAACCCGTCTGCGAGTTTGTAGTCGAATGTAACCGTGTTCTCTTTGAGTGCCTGCGTAATTCCGCTGAACAGTCCGCCTCGGTCCGACATATATTCGGCTCGCGTAGCAAGTGCGATCTTCGGTGTCAACTGGTATGCAATGTAGGCAGCTCCGCCGTCGGTGTGAGACGGAGCGGACGACTCGCCTGGCGCTGCATGCTGCCATAGCCGTTGAATGAAATAGTCACCTTCAATTGCAAATGTCAGCTTCTTCGTCGCTTGCCACGTGGCGTAGGTATCGAGGATGTCAGTGTGGCCATTCGGAGCGGGAGAGATCGCAGTGAAGCATAGGCCCGGCTGCACGGGAATTGGACCGCAGTTTGTTGCTGGAGCCCGATCGGGGTGCTCCTGGCCCAGATAGTAGTTGAACGTCCAGGTCAGGGTTTTCGCAGGTCTCGTCGTAAAGCCCCACAGTTCGTCTTTGAAACCGTTGGTCGCTTCCACCTGATTCGTGCCATTCACGACCCAATAGTTCACGCTGAATTTCTGGCCGATCGGAATGCTGGTACGCAGTCCCATGTGATAAAAGGGAAGGAAGTTGAACCAATAGGAGCGCGAATAATTCAGTTGGTCTTTCGTGTAGTTTCCTTCGATTCCCAACGAACTGCTCCACTTGCCAAAATCGACCTGCACACCTTTGTCGAAAGGAAGAACGTACGAACCATAGGCCTGAAAAATATTGCGGTAGATTTGCGGCCGCGGTTCGTTAGCTGGATTTCCCTGCAGGGTATCGGTGGCTTGTCCAAATTGGAGATCCAGACGCCCGCCCCACCGACGCCCGGAACTCACGTCGGGTGCATGTTCCAGGATCACATCGGCTTGATTCAGGCTGAACTCGTTACTTAAAACATCGTAGGCGCGCAGCAAATTGACGCGTCCCACCGGATTGTTGAGGTTGTACTCGTAGTAAGTGTCGAGATACAGATTGACGGTGGTGCCGCGCAAGAAATCGAGTATCTGTCTATCCTGGGTGGTTACAGTGGCAGTTTGGACCGTTGGCTGAATCTGAGCAACAGGAGTGGCGGGCGAATCAGCAGTTTCAGCTTTCGAGACTGCCTCTCTTGCTTGCAGCTGTTTCACGATCGCCTTCAGCTCGTTTACTTCCGACTCAAGCACGGTGACCCGCTGTTGCAGTTGCTGTGTGGTTTCTGGATGCGAAGAGTCCGCCTGCTGCATGTTCACTGCTTGTGCATGAGCGGATATGGCGAGAGCCAATAAGGACAGCAACACAATAACGCACTGCCAGCGCCATCTTGTCGCGAGGACTCGCATTCGCCTCGTCGGCAGATCACTACCAGCGACCATCCGGGAACTGTTAGAAAAGGCAAACAATCCGTGCCGACGAGGAATCATTGGAACCCTCCCTGCAAATTTCGATCAAGGTGTCTCGTAATGGTCACAGGTCTGCGGATGACGCTAGAATTCGACAGCTAATGAACTTATAAACGTAAATATTTCGTCAGGGTCAGAGTTTTTGGCGAAGACATTACGCCAGATATGAGGAACGCAAAGGCAATGTTTGACGAGCACCGGGCGTACCGGCGCCTTCACACGAGTGGCAGCGGCTAGAACGAGTTGCAACATACTGACTCGAGATTTGTCTCACGGATCTGCACATCTCGCAGTTCGAGCTCTGTCAGTTTTTCGGCACATCCGGCGACAACGTCCCTTCCCATAACGCACAGAGCTCGGCGCTGATCGGGATCCTCAGTAGCGGAAGCCACATCGCCAATGGCTCGCAGCAGCCTGAGACTCACGGCGACGTCTCCTTTTGCGTAGAGCCGAATTTGCTCGAAGGCAGACTTGAGCAGTCCTTGGAAATCGATCCATGGAATGCTTACCCGCAAGACTCCCGGCGGATCGAAGAGGAACGGCTCAGCTGGTCTTCGAGAAACAAAACGAATCAGAATGCGGCTCAACTGGTCGACGCAACTGATGGCGCTCGTCGGATCATTGACGGCGGGTGAGATCGCCCGAAGTGCGATGTCGACAATCTGCAAGACTCCAAACTCGACATCCTGCTGGAGAGTTCGAGTGGGTCCGATATCAAATGCAGCGAGAAACTCCTTGGCGGCTTGTTCTTTGATACGCTCCGGTTTCGAGGCCATCAGGATGGGGATTCCCCCGGGAACGAAGTGCCCAACTCGTCGGGGGCAGTGCACTTGCACATGATAGGTTTTTGTCAAATTGACCAGTCTGGCTTGGTCCACATATCGAATGTATCCGGGGATTTCGTTGATGACGGCAGGCTTCCAGGTACTCGGATCGACCGAATACAAGCTCCGCATGCGGGGATACCGTTGAGGCTCAGGCATCAGATCATCGATAACAGCTTCCGTTTCCGAGGCGATTCGATGCACAATCTGGTTCACGCTGATGGCTTGTGAAATATGGTGAATAAAAAACAGCAACTGGCAGACGCACACAAATGCCAACGCCATCGCGCCCATCACCGTTACCACAGGCGAGAAAGCATATGGAACGGAACGCGCCGCCGGCAAAGCTGCCATGCAATAGGAAAAAGTTCCGAGGAATAGGCCAAGGGTCCACTGGGTTACGCGATCCCTCACAAATCCGGTGAGAATGCGGGGAGAAAACTGCATCGATGCGAGAGTCAGCGTCATCAGGAGAATCGCAAATACGATGGAGACCACGGTCATGATGGAAGCTGCGATCGCACCGAGAATGACCTGGGCAACTTGCGGATCGGCATGAGACGGGAAAAGCGTCCTCGGAACCCATTGGCTGATACCGGGGAACATCTCCTCGACCTGCGAGAGGAGAGCACCTGCAAAGCCCAATACGAGAGTGATCGTCAATGGCCGGACGAGGAAACCGCCACGCAAGTTGTACATGACATGGCGGAACAGAAGTGGCAAACGCTTGATCATGAGACTGTCTAAGGCTGGTGGCAGAATAGGACAAGGCTCCCCGCGAGGCAAGAAAAGTCGGAAGGACGGCCGGTGATTCGCATTCGCGTCCTCCTTCAATCTTGTCCCTGGCGGGCCGAGCGGCATTTTCTTTGAAGACGAACAGGCGAGTTTTTGCAGGTTGAAAAAGCGGAGCGTAAAGTGCTTTAGTCTCGGTTAGTCAGGACGCCATTGGGGGAAACCAGTATGTATGCACTGGCACAGGGTCTCGGCTTTGCGTATCGCCAACTTCGGAAAACACCCTGGTTCACACTCACCCTCGTTCTCACACTCGGTCTAGGCATTGGTGAAACCACCGCGATCTTTTCCCTCGTAGAAGGCATACTCCTGCGTCCGCTGCCGTTCAGCAAACCCGGACAGCTCGTCATTTTAGGCGACCATCTGGGAGATAACCCGGGCATTTCCGTGACGGCTCGCGAGATCGGAACCTATGCGAAAGCCTTGGAATCATTCTCCGGTACTGGAGGTTACATCGACGCAAGCTATGAAATTTCCGGCGGCGAAATTCCAGAACAAGTGAATGGCGCTCGTCTTACCGCGGCCGTTTTCCCTACGCTCGGTGTTTCTCCTATCCTCGGACGCACTTTCACGCAAAGGGAAGAAGATGGCCATGAGCCGGTCGCGGTTCTCAGCTACAGACTGTGGCTGAATCGGTATCACCGCGATCCTCATGTTATCGGCGACTCGATTGTCCTCAATCGCAAGGCCTATTCGATCATCGGCGTGATGCCGCGCAGTTTTGATTTTCCCCCGGCAGACGGGTACCTCGACCAGGCACAGTTCTGGGTGCCCATGAGCCTGACCGCCGACGAACTTTCAGACGCGCATGCCGGATTCTGGGGATACCACATCATCGCTCGCCTGAAAGATGGCATTACCCTCTCGCAGGCTGCACAAGATACTGACCGTGTTGCACGGCAGATCATGCGCGAGCTTCCGACCGGCCAGTCAAGGATTCACCTTCGAGGTGACGTCACGCCGTTGCTCGAATACGAAGTTTCAAAGGTGCGGCCATTGCTCAGAACGCTGTTCCTGGCCGTCCTGGTTGTTCTGCTCATCGCGTGTGCCAATGTGGCTGGACTGCTGTTGGTCCGGGCAATCCGTCGGCGTAACGACTATGCCGTGCGGATTGCGCTCGGCGCACGCGCCGGCTCCATTATTCGCCAGTCGGTACTTGAAGGAGTTCTGCTCGGAGTGACCGGGGGCCTGGTTGGCCTAGCGTTGGCTGCAGCCGCCATTCGCATCACCTTGCGTGTTCTGCCTGACTCGATGCCGCGCCTCGACTCGATTTCGATGGACGCGACCGTTGCCGGATTTGCGCTTCTCCTCGCCCTCGCAACGGGCGCTCTATGTAGCCTTGCGCCTGCCTTCGCCGCGCTCAGAACCAATCCGATCGAGGGACTCAAGGAGGGAGCGCGGACCGGCACAGGCACCTCGAGCCATGCCTGGTTGCGTTCCGGACTGGTTGTGTTGGAAATCGCTGTATCGCTGATTCTGCTCGTTGCGTCGATTGCCCTGCTGCGGAGCTTCCAGAAGATGCAGGCGGTTGACCCAGGATTCCATCCCGACCAGGTCCTGGTCGCCGGCTATCAATTGCCTCTCAACCAATATCCCACCAACTCTTCTGCCGAGGCCTTTAGTCGTGAAGTTGTGGTTCGGCTCTCGAGTAGGCCAGGGACGTTGGCTGTAGGCATGATTAACGCTGCACCTGCAACAGGCACGTACCCACTGACTGCGTACACGATCGAGGGAAAATCCACCGAGAGCTGGAAGCCCGAGTTCGCCGTATTTTCGGTTATCTTCGGTGACTACTTTCGCGTCATGGGTGTTCGGCTACTGGAGGGCCGTTAC
>JASHQK010000410.1 GCA_030039195.1 Candidatus Sulfotelmatobacter sp. | reverse complement strand
GGTGCGGAAAGTCAGCGTGTCATCCACGCTCGCATAGGCCGGGAACCTTAAGCCATTCATGTATATCCGATAGCCGACAAACGTGGGCCGGATTTCCTGCGGCTGATTTTTCTTTCGAGCAACATCGGGAACGCTCTTGCCGCACAGCTTTACCAGCTGCAGATCGCGATTATCGACCCAGATCCTCCCCTCGAAATAGCGCTTGTTCTTCTCTTCTTTCTTCGGGACCACGTGGAAGATGTACGTATCGAGGTCGTCCACATGCTGCTGGCCTGCGTAGGTGAGGTTATATTCCGCGAGTTCCTCCTGGCTGAGGATCAGGGGCATGAAGTAGCGGATATCATCCATGTCCTCCGTCGAGAGCTGCACCCCCTGCAATGTCGACTGCTCGGCGTAGGTCACCTTTTCAACCCGCTTGCCCTTATCGTCATAGGAGATCGACGTCACCTCGTGGAACTGCCCACTCACCGAGGTGCCGTTGAGAGTTTGCACCTTCACGTCCTGCGTGTAGGTGTCGTGTGCGATGGCATCCTTCACTCGGGTTTCCTGCGCGCCAAGTTTTTCGATGATCTGCTGCGGAGTAATGTCTTTCGGCTGATTCGTATCGATCGCTGCACCGTTGGCGGAACATTCGGTTTGTCCGAGTGCAGTCGCGGAAAGAAGCGAACTGATGATGAGAAGCGCAATAGAGAGGAAGCGACCATACGAACCCCACTCCGTCATGGCAGATACTCCTGAGCGAACAAGGTCACACAATGTTCTTCCAGCCCCGGCGAGTCCCTCGATCAAGCCCGACATCGGTTCCGGCGGGGAGGGAAATTGGCCTGAAATCGCATGTGCAAAGCCTTGCACGCTGATTGATATATAAACCGTATCTCCATGAATTATAAGCGATTGGTGTTGGCATGGAGGTTGCACTGAAGAAGCGTGGATTGAGGCCAAATCGCATGAAAATAACACTCATTGTTCTGTGCGTTTTATGTGCTGCAACCGCAGCGGCGCAAGTAGGCGGTGCAATGTCTTCCCAGGTGATCGTTTATCACATTCCCGATCATCCGCAACACGCCGAGATGCATCCCATGGCGTCGGAACAGTCCGTCCTGGGCGGAACAGCGTACCGAGTCGAGCAAGGGGAGCGCCCGCTGTGGGAGTTTGGACCGGTCTCTGAGCAGCCCTCACTCGGCGATGTGGCGCGCGCCTACCGCAAAGAGAAACTGACCGCGAAAAAGGCTCAAGTAGTCTTTGAAAAGCAGGGCTCGTAACTCTCCAGCCATCCGGGGCGGACAATCAGTTCGCCCCAGCCCATATTCCTCCGAGCGATTCGAGATCCTTCAGCTTCGCTCCGCTGCCACGCGCACCCTATCAAAGCGCGGTGGCGCAATCCCTTCATTGACCTACCGGACGTGAACTTTGGTTTGCAACCAACGTCGCATTTCTGGGTTTAAATGAGTACGCCCGAATAATCCGGGCAGACGGGGAGATTTTGCCGTTTCGGCCCCGGCATCAGGAGAAAATGACCATGTCTCGTTTGAGAATTCGCAACCTTTTCGCCGCCATTCTGATTGCGGCGCCGATGCTTACCCTGTCTGCCGCGCAAGCGCAGATCGGCGTGGGCATCGCTATTAATGTTCACATCGCTCCTCCCGCATTGCCGGTGTATGTGCAGCCTCCGCTGCCTGCTCCGGGTTACATGTGGACGCCGGGCTACTGGGCCTACGGCGACGCGGGCTACTACTGGGTTCCCGGCGTGTGGGTGCAGCCTCCCACTGCCGGCTTGCTGTGGACCCCCGGCTACTGGGGCTTTGAAGGCGGAGTATATGGATGGCACGCCGGCTACTGGGGACCACACATTGGGTTCTACGGTGGCGTGAACTATGGCTTCGGCTACGGCGGCGTCGGCTTTGTCGGCGGCATGTGGCATGGTGGAGTCTTCGCGTATAACAGCGCCGTGGCAAACTTCGGAACAGTGCATGTCACCAACGTGTACGAGGACCGCGTCATCGTGACGCAGAATACGATCGTCAACGCCGACCATGTCTGCTTCAACGGGGGCGTGGGAATTCAGGCGCATGCATCGGCGTTCGAGATGCAGGCGGCCAGCGAGCACCACTTCGATCCGACCCCGGATCAGGTGCAGCACGTGAACTTTGCCGCGCAGGACCGCGGGCAATTGGCGTCGGTGAATGGAGGGCGTCCGGCGACTTTCGCGAGCGCGAACGTCGGCGCTTACCATCAGGTGGCGCAGCAGCACATTCAGTCACAGCCCATCTCGGCCGCCGATCGCTCGGTTGGTCGCAACTACAATCCCAATACGCGTGAGGCCAATCAGGACCAGCGCATCGCCAACGGTCTCCGCAGCGGCGAGATGACTGCCGGCGAAGCGGCTCGCGCCGAGCGCACCCAGGCCAACATTGACCAGCAGGTGCACGACGATCGCGAGGCCAACGGTGGCCACCTCACCGAACAGGAGCGTCAGCAGATCAACGGCGAGCAGAATGCAGCCAGCCGTCAGATCTATGACGAAAACCACAACGGAAATACCGTGAAGCCGAACGAAGTCGACGACCGCATGGCCAACCAGCAGGATCGCACGGCTCAAGGCCTGCGCAGCGGCGAGATGACTTCCGGCGAAGCGGCCCGCACCAACCAGAACCAGGCCAACGTTGCGCAGCAGGTGCACAACGAGCGCACCGCCAACGGCGGCGGGTTGACCAAGCAGGAAAAGAAACAGGCCAATAAAGAGGAAAACAAAAACAGCAAGCAGATCTACAAGGAGAAGCACAACAACAAAAAGGACTAGATGCGGACTAGAGCAATACGAATGAAACGGCCGCCCGTTCGAGGCGGCCGTTTTAATTTCGTGCCTCCCGGCATAGACGGAGAATCCGCCCCGCCGGAGCGCTGAGGCACGGATTTAAGTTGACTGCCAAAAAAACGCGAGTAAAATGCGCCTAATTCGAGGCATCACCCACCCAGCTCTTTCCCCCCAAAAGGAGACTCGATATGTTTAAGCGCGTCATTCGGGGGATCGTTCTATTCGGGTTCGCAGTTACGTTGTGTGGCATCGCAAGCTTATTCTCAAGCTGCTGTAGCTGTAACGGCAGTAATTGCAATAGCGGTGGCGGATGTGGTCTCGAGTGGTATGAAACGCAGTATGTTTCCGCATCGAGCGCTCCGCAGAACACGCCGGCAAATGGCCTGAGTGGAGCGCCTTCGGCCAGCACTGACGCCCGCTTTATCGCGTTCAGCTCCGTCGCCTCGAATCTGGTGTCACCGGCAACGCCGGGAGACCAGCAGGTATATCTGCGCGACACCTGTGGAGGATCAACGGCGCCAAGCGGCTGCCAGGCAAAGACGATATTAGTCTCGGTAAACGCGAGCGGCCAGGCGGTCGCGAACTGTTTCGGCTCGCCGTCAATCAACTTCCGCCCAGGCATCAGCGGCGATGGCCGCTACGTAGTCTTTGAATCGAACGGATGTGATTTGGGTTTTGGCACGTACGAGGCCACTATTTGGCAGATCTATGTCCGAGATACGTGCACCGGACCAAACGGCCCAGGGACTTTATCCGGCTGCACTCCCAACACCGTGGCTATCACCCACAGCAGCCTGCCGAGTCGCCATCCCACGATCAGTCAAGACGGAATTTACGTGGCATTCCAGTCGAATGCCACCGACCTGCCGGCAGATGGGCAAGGAACCCCCCCGGCTGGCACGCAGATCTATGTGGCTGACCTAAGCATATGCGAGGGATCCTCGGGAATCCGCACCTGCAATCCACATATCGTTCTAGTGTCGCAGACTGCCAGCGGCGCGCAAGCCAGTTCGGGCAAGATCGAAGCGGGAAACACCAATGCACCGCAGGTCAGCCCCAGCGGACGATTCGTTGTCTTCACCTCCAACAACCAAAATATTGGAGGAGGAACCTTGGGCACTTCTCCCATGCAACTCTTCGTCGCCGATTCCTGCATGAGTGCGGGAAGCGGAATCCCCGGGTGTACGGTGCAAACGCTCGGCCCTTTTTCCTCGGCTAATGCGGACGTGCTGTCTCCGAGCATTGACAGCTCGGCGCGTTTTCTTGCTTACGCATCGACGATTTCCGGCACACAGCAGATCTTTGCGGTGGACGATTGCACTGTTCCAAAAGCTCAGCCGGGTTGCACACCCTCGACCAAGCTGGTTTCCACCACGCTCTCGGGAACTGCGGGTAATCTGGGCAGCGATTCGCCCTTTATGGCTCCGAACGGCGGAGCCGTGGCGTTCCATTCCCTGGCTACGAATTTCATTCAGGTGGGAACTGTCACTAACGGTGACGTGTTTGTCAGCAGCAATTGCTTTGGAAATCCCAGCGGCTGTGTTACCGGGGCCGTGGGACTCGATACCTTCAATTGCAAGCTACCGAATAATGCCGTTATACAGCCGGTGTTTGATGTGAATTCCGACCAGCTTGCATTCGCGTCCAGTGCTACGAATCTGGATTCCAGTGTGAGCGCCCCGGGGGTTTTCCTGGCTAAGACCGGTCAGTAGTTCAATAACACACGGCGGGAAACATCATGGGCGATCGCTGCTAGTCGAAGATCAGAACGGCTGACGCGATCACGGTCGTCCACAGGCCGCGCTTGTCGCCGACGGCCGACTGAGTCACGTTGGCAGTGCGGACGATTTTATTCGATAGCCGATAGATTTGCTTCTTCTCGTCCCAGGAGCGGTCGGGATCGAATTCCACGTTGAGCGTGGTGGCCAGCATTTCGGCAGCGAGTTCCTCAGCGTATTCTCCGGCGGCATCTTCGGTCTCACCGAAAGAATGATGCTCGCTGAGATAGCCGTAGGTGTTGCGATCGGCCGGAATTGCGACGCCGATCGACGACGCAAGCAGGCGGTGCGGCTCGCGCGTGGAATTTTCGGCGACGACTGCGAACACGACTTCACCAGGATGCAGATATTTCACGCCTTCTTTGCGGGCCAGGAGCTTGCAGTTCGGGGGGAAGATGGAAGATACGCGGACCAGATTCTGCGCGGCGATTCCGGCATCGCGCAGCGCCAACTCAAACGACGTCAACCGCTCGCGGTGTTTTCCTACTCCTTTCGTAAAGAAAATCCGCTTCGGAACCATGTCTTTGCCCAATTCGTGTTCCTCCATGAGCGAAAAAAATTATCAATTGGAAAAATGCACAATAACACATCGGTTTGTAAAGGAACGATGAATTTGCAGGAAGGGATCAAAAAAAGGCAGGCAGACCTCGGACTGAGGTCCGAGGTCTGCGGTCTGAAGGCTGAGGCCCGAGGTCTGGTTCCCGGACTTACTTCGCGGCACGCACCGAGCTGACCGTGATGACGTTGTCCTTCTCCGTGCCGGTTACCGTCACTTTGGCTCCCGCCTGCTTATCGAGCGTATCGAGAGCCTGCTTGTTGCTGGTATCGAGCGTATAAACTTTATCGCCCACGACCAGCGCATACTTGGAACCTTTGGAGACGCAAGCGCGGGTACATCCGGCGTCGTCGCCGGGCATGGCGTGTTTGGCGCCGCACATGGAATCGCTCACGGTTCCAGTGAAGGTGGAAGCTTTGGCGCTGAAGGCAGAAACGGCGAGCGCCAAAGCCGCAGCAATGGTCAATAGGATGGCACTTCCTCGTGATTTCATCAGCAGTCCTCCTGAGTTGGTAGTCGCTAGTCTACCGCGATGGCGGAACGAAATGAAACTGCCCGCGGGACCGTTAGCGGCTCAGTTCCCGGGCGTGCTCCCGAAGGCCCGAGCTTTCGACAGCGGGCCGAGGGATCTCGCGTGCGGAGGCACTCCGCGACAGATCCCCATTCGACTCCCCGCCGCATACGCTCGGAGTTTGCTCAGGGCAGGCTCTCGCTCCGGCGAAGAGACGGCTGCGCTCGGGACGACGCCGCTGAGGCTTGGGCAGGATGACATAAGCACGAAAAAAATCGGGGACGCGCGGGCGCGCGTCCCCTTCGAATGCCCGGTAACGACTTGGGGGAAGGCTCCGGGCGAAAACTTTTTGTGCGCCTTGGCCGGGACCCCACGAACCCGCCACTAGACCTGAGCGGAGCGACGACTACGTTAAACTACGCCGCTTGAAATCAGCGCAGAGCCAGAAAAATGTTCCAAAATCCGAAATCGCCCCACAGAAGCCTGCCATCGTCATCTCGGCGCCCTCGCCGTGTAAATCAGATCTACATCGACCGTCTTGTCCCCAATATTCGGCGTCACGTGCGAGGCGACGTCCCAGTCCAGAGTCGACGGCAAAAGCTTTCGCGCCTCGGGCAAGTATTGCTCCAGATAACTGGCGTCGTATACATCTCCGCGACGCAGCTTCCATGCATCCTGCAGCTTGACCGTAAGGCCGTTGTCGAGTCCCCGGAACTGAAGATCGCCCATATGATAGGCGAAACCTTCCTTCACGTCGATGGTAATCGCGACGGTCGCGGCAGCATCGTCGAATTGCGGGTCCGGTTTCAACTCCGCGGTTATGAAGCCGCGGGTTCCGTAGAGTGTTTGCACCTGTTTCAGTTCGTTATTGATGTGAACCAGGTTGGCCGGCTGGCCGGCTGGCGCATGCACAATTTTCCCGAGCTGATCGGCCTGGAATTCATGATTGCCCGACCAATTGATCGCCGTCAGCTTGTACGGCTGCCCGGGCGTCACCGCAAACGTGATGTCGACGACCGTTTGGTTGCGCACGCCTTCCTGCACCGCTTCTGCGGCGGGAACGTTCACCGCCTTGGTTTGCGGCGGACCAAACGCGGCCTTCAGGTATCCGCGTTCGTAATAGATCGGTAAAAGTTCGTTCTCGACAAAGCGCTGCAAACGGATTCGCGAGTATTCCCGATTGCCCATGTTCTCGCCGGCGGTTTCGAGCTCGCCCAGTTCCGGCTGCGCCGCCCCGGTGAACTCGATTTTGCGAATGTGGATCAGCACATTCGAGACTTTGTAATCGATCGATTCGATCGGTCCATCGGTCTTGCCGGCTTTCTCATAGTCGACATGGCCCGGGACAGCATGGTCGACCAGCATGGCCTGCAGCACGTCAGAGACCTGGTCGCCCAGATTTCCTGAGAGCGGCAATTGCCCGTCGAACAAGGGAACGTATTCCTTGATCCTCTTGCGCATCTCGGCGTCAGGAAACCATACGAAATCGACGAAGCGTGCGGGAACAAA
Organism: Candidatus Sulfotelmatobacter sp.; assembly: GCA_030039195.1. Classification (GTDB taxonomy): domain Bacteria; phylum Acidobacteriota; class Terriglobia; order Terriglobales; family Acidobacteriaceae; genus Sulfotelmatobacter. Next base: position 1,160 of record JASHQK010000410.1, on the reverse strand, counting down.
TTTCGCGGCGTCGGTGACTTGAAACTCGAGCTTTGTGCCCGCGGCGGAATAGCTGAAACGGTAGCTGATATCGGTGAAGGCGCCGGTGTCGGCGAGTTGCCGCGCGGCGCGCTTGAAATCGTCTTCCGTGACTGGCTTTCCCAGTTGCAGGCCGCAGGAGGCGACAATGTCGGCTTCGGAGAATCGTTTGCTTCCCGTAACTTTGACTTCGATCAGCTGCTGCGCCGAAGCCGGCATCTGCCCGATCGGCTTATTGATTGTCTGCTGCGCCCACGCGAACGCGCAGACTGTCGCCAGGACTATAAGAAACAACTTGGAGCCCGGCTGCATCATCGGCCCGGAGCCGGCTCCAATTCTTGCGTGGACTTGTGTTTCACGGCAATTTCGATGAAAGCCAGGGCAGCGCGGCTCAGGGCTTTATCTTTGCGGAAGACGAGCGCGAGATCGCGCCGCACCTGCGCGTCGGCGAGCGGAACCGCGGCCAGAACTTTGGCCCGGACATCTTCTTCAACGTTCGATCGCGCGATGAATCCCACGCCGACTTCGGCCGCCACGAAACGCTTCAGCAGTTCGCTGGAGTCGAGTTCCATGGTGAAGTTGGGCTTCAGACGCCGCTCATGGAACAGGTCCTCAATCGCATCGCGCGTGTGGCCGGCCTTCGGAACGACCAGCGGGAATTTCGCGATCTCGGCAATCGTGGCCGACTTCATCCTGCCTAAAGGATGATGCGGAGGTGCAATCAAAATCAACTCATCCCGATGGATGAGAACCACGGTCAGCCGGTTGTCTGTGACCGGAAGCGAGACCACGCCGAAATCGACCGAATTGTCGATGACGGATTCGAGAATCTTGGCATAGTCGGCGCGCTTGATGTTGACCGAAACATCGGGATACTGCTTTTTGAAGTCGGCAAAAACATAGGGCAGGATATGCAGGCACGTGCCCTCGTTAGCTCCCACGATGATTTCGCCGCGCGGCACGCGCTCCATTTCGGCGATCGCCACCAGCATCGCCTTGCGCGCGTCGAGCGTTTCTTCGACATATTTTAGAAAGGCTTTGCCGGGCTGAGTCAGCGAAACCTTGCCGCCGGAGCGGTCAAACAGCTTGGCTCCAACTTCTTCCTCGAGGCCGCGAATTTGCGAGGAAATCGCCGGCTGGGT
>JASHQK010000409.1 GCA_030039195.1 Candidatus Sulfotelmatobacter sp. | reverse complement strand
GGCGTGTTCACCAGGATTTCAATTCCGATTGCGCGGAACCTATCCAACTCGGCGTTCAGCATAGGCCGCGGAAGCCGGAACGAGGGAATGCCAACCGCAAGCATTCCGCCCGCTGTGGGCAGCGCCTCGAAGATGGTCGGGCGGTAGCCGAGTTGTCTTAGTTGATAGGCGCAGACGAGTCCAGCCGGACCCGAACCAATAATGGCAACTCGCTCGGGACGATCCCCCACAGTGGGTTGCGGCAGTTTGTAGTTTGCGAATCGGTCTGTGACGAAGCGCTTTAGCGCGGGCAGATTGAGTGGGTCGTCTACGCCCGCACGACTGCAAGCGGTAGTGCACGGGTGAGTACAGATACGGCCACAAATTGAGGGAAGCGGGTTATCGCGCAGAATTACTTGCAGAGCTTCTTCGAAGCGCCCCTGCGCGATCAAGGTTACATATCCTTGTCCATCCTGATGAACCGGACATGCGGCCTGGCAAGGAGCGGTGCCGCGCCGCGAGATGCTGAAAACATTGGGAACGGCTTGCGGGAATGGCCGGAAGATCGCCTTCCGCTCCGCCAATCCGTGGTCGAACTCCGATGGACGCGTCACTGGGCACGCGGTAACGCAAGCTCCGCAACCGGTGCACTTTGTCTCGTCGATGAAGCGCGCCTTCCTCTTAAGTGTGACCCTGAAATTTCCTGCACTCCCTTCAACACGTTCTACATCGCTGAGCGTGAGAATCTCGATGTCTTTGTGGCGTCCAATCTCGACCAGTCGTGGCGCCATGGTGCACATGGCGCAATCGTTTGTAGGGAAAGTCTTGTCGAGTTGCGCCATCACTCCGCCGATGGCTGGCTTGCTTTCCGCCAGATAGACCTTGATGCCGCCGCTGGCCAAGTCCAGCGCGGCCTGCATACCACCGATGCCCCCGCCTACTACCAGCGCGGCACCGACTGGCTTCACTTGAGATTGGTCAGATGGCATGGGAGACGGCCTCCACGGCAGGCACGGTTTGTGCTCGCTCTTTGACCGCCAGGAAGTACAAGGCCAGCGGGCGATAAACCATGTGTGACCACTTGCCGAATGACATCTCAATCACGAGCATGGGAGTGGCGATGATGACGTGCAACGCATAAGCGTAGTGGCAACCAAGAGCAAAACCTGCATAGCGCAAAATGTGTGCCGTAAGGCCGCTTAGAACCGTCAGTACGATGAGGGCAGGAAACACCAGGTCATGAAAGTGAGTTTCCTTATAGATTTCTTTCTTGGCCTGCCAGCGGCCCACAAGAATGGTTCCGACACCGTAAAGGATGCAACACGCGCCCAGATAGCCGACCCACCGTTGCGGGTTATATAGCGGATAAATCTTGTCCGTCTGGAACCAGCGCAAACCGAAAACCTTTATCGACAGCATCAGTACCGTGCCACCTGCGAGAACTTCATGTCCAAACCATCGGCGATGTTCGGGGCACTTGCGCAACAGAGGCTGCGCTACGGATTCGTAGACGTAAACCCAAGCTTCCCGCAGATACGTGGACCAGCCAATGTTCTGCCCGGCCATGGTGAGTCGCCAGATACGGAATACCCGGGACAGCAGAAGAAGCAACGGGAGAAGCACGACGACGAGTGTGTAGTACGTAATCAAGGGGAACATGTGGTCGAGGCCGAATGGCGTGGTGGTGAAGTCCTTCGCGGCCATGCCCACATACCACAGGTGATAGCCAACAATGAGAGCGAACGTCAGGACTGCGATGGAAGTCAGAGAGCTGAGGTACCATGCTTTTGATTGCAGCAGCTTGGAAGAAATTCCGGTCCAATCATATTGGGCAGTGAGGAAGCGGCGCAGCGTGATCATCGAGATTCGCGGCTCTGCCTGCCGAGGACACACGAGCGAACAATCGCCGCAATCGTGGCAGATCCACGGATCAAGGCTGCGCACGAGCGAAATTCGCAGACCTAATAGCGCCAGGCGGATGCTTTTTCTGGGAAAAGTGGCTGAATCGGAGACAAGTTCGCAGGAGAGAGTGCAGCTCCCACACTGATAGCACCCTGTGGTGTCGAACTTCCCATACTCCCGGATGTCTTCCAGCAGCGTGGGATCGCTTTGAATCGGGAAGGCCCTTACTGCCATTTGGCGCATCCCTTTCTCGCGTGGCCTTAAGTTCTGGTCACGACGGGCTCCTTAACGGCTCTTCTGGTGTAGACGAAAAACTTTCCGTCCTGATCGGTCCTTCGAACTTCGAAGTTCTCCCTCTCATACGCCGTCGCTTGCTGCAAGCTCTCTTCTGCCGTGTCGAAGACACGACCATCCCACATGAACTTCTTTCCGTCAGCGATAAGAGTGAGATTGGGAGTCAACGGGGTCCTCCAGTCAGACAATCCGGTGGTCGGACCATAACTTCGAAACGATCGCCTGCCTTCTTCTGGCTAAAGCCCGGGCCTGCGAACGTCCATCAACATATCCGTGGAAGGAAAGTCCAGTCTGTGAGTCTGGTCACCTACTGTAGTGAGGCACAACACATGCAATGTCTCAGAACAAGGCAGGTCTGCAGGGCGTTGAAAATCGCAACAATGGGGTTGTGTAAGGCATCGGATCACGACACGAAGAGATCCTTGAGTCCATGTGCATTTTGGAGCGAGCAACGCCCGCCCCGCGATTGCGGCCTCCGTTTTCAGCTTTCCACAAACTACCGGACTTCTTGCATCGGCAATCATTATGGCTCTATTCTCCACCGCTCGGTTGTGAGCAGCAGTTCTCGACCATGGCTGAGGTCTGCACTCGCATCGTGTGCAACTGGTCTTCGAATCGAATGATGGGGAAAACAGCGTCTCAGTCGACAATCGCCTGATAAGCCAATTCGTGTACCTGATGATCGAGCGTCAGATCTCCTGTTGGGTGAAGCTGCGCCGTGAAGATGACAATCATCTGTTCCTTTGGGTCAACCGAGAAACCCGTGTAGAAGAACCCTCCCCAGTTGTACTCTCCCGGTGTTCCGAGTTCGTGAAGAAGTCCCTTCACCCCCTCCACGCCAAACCCGAGACCAAACGCCATATCTGGGCTGATCTTTCCTAGCTGGTCGTGGGTCATCAGCTCAATCGACTTTCGG
>JASHQK010000004.1 GCA_030039195.1 Candidatus Sulfotelmatobacter sp. | reverse complement strand
GTCGACAGCCCAGAGCGCGCCTACGCCATTGCGGCCAGAGCTTCCGCTGCGCCGGGTCCTGGCGGAGCACCATTGAACATGCCCATCGAGGTGCGTCAGGTGATGAGCGCACCACCTCCAGAAATGCTGTAGCGAGATTGATGATGACGAAGCCGTGGGATGAAACTTCCGAGCATCTGTTGCGTGAACTTGCGCCGCAGGTGCTCGGCGCCGTCGCTCGCCGCTTTCGCGATTTCTCCTCCGCTGAGGACGCGGTGCAGGAGGCGATGATTGCGGCGTTCACGCAATGGCCCGAGGAGGGCATTCCCGACAATCCCCGTGGCTGGCTGATTCAGGTTGCATCGCGACGGATGACCGACCAGTTGCGCAGCGAAATTGCGCGCCGGGCCAGAGAGACAGCAGTAGCGACGGAAATGGAAACGATGGCGCCCACACTCGACATCGAGCCGGATATCGATCCCGATGACACGCTCGTTTTGTTGTTCATGTGCTGCCATCCGGCTTTGACATCGTCTTCGGCGATTGCCCTGACGCTGCGTGCGGTCGGCGGCTTAACTACGGCGGAGATCGCCAATGCATTTCTGGTTCCCGAGGCGACCATGGCACAGCGGATCAGCCGTGCCAAGAAGAGCATCAAAGCCTCCGGCATACCGTTCCAGCTGCCTTCCTCTGAAAAGCGGGCGGAACAGTTGCCTGCCGTTCTGCATGTGCTCTATCTCATTTTCAACGAGGGCTATGCCAGCAGCGTGGGAGCACGCCTGCAACGACTCGATCTGGCGAGAGAGGCGATGCGATTGACTCGCTCCGCCAAAAAGTTGCTTCCCGAGGATGCAGAAGTTACCGGCCTGCTGGCGCTCATGTTGTTGACTGACGCTCGCCGCGCGGCCCGAACCGGACCGGACGAGGAGTTGATCCCCCTGGACAAACAGAATCGGTCTTTGTGGGACCGGGCCGAGATCGCCGAAGGCACGGAGCTTCTGACCGCCGCGCTGTCGAAAGGCACGGTCGGTCTCTATCAATTGCAGGCGGCTATCGCTGCAGTGCACGACGAAGCGGCGCTCGCGGAGGATACGGACTGGCCGCAGATTCTTGCGTTATACGAACTGCTCAAGCGTGTGTCTCCCGGGCCCATGGTGACGCTCAATCATGCGATTGCGGCCGCCATGGTGCACGGCCCCGGGAAAGGTCTCGAACTGCTCAGGACGCTCGATACCGACCCTCGGCTTGCCGGGCACTATCGTCTCGATGCGGTTCGGGCCCATTTGCTGGAAATGATTGGCGACCATGAAAGCGCCATCAGGCATTTCCGGATCGCGGCTAGCCGGACAACGAGCCTTCCGGAACAGAATTACCTGACGACGCAAGCGGCTCGGCTCGACGACGCCACAAGGAACCCTAAGAACTGAGCTCGCCAGAAACGTCGGGGTCGAGCTCCTGTCGAATGCATTCACATCAGCATTCAAAGAACTGGATCCCATACCGCAATTTAAGGCGACGGCGAAACTGGGAGAGTTCTTAGAGACTCGATTCTCTCAGTCGTTCTAATCCAATGGCGGTTCGTCCGGCGCCGTCTGCTTTCTAGCGAAAACGCCCCCACCTTGCAACCACGAAGCTGCGATGTTTCACGCTTGTAAATTTTGGCCGGTTTTCCACAGTTTTTGCCCCTGAGTGGTATTGCCAACGTTCCAGGTACTTTGACACACTTCGCGCATATCCTTCATTCCAGCCGTGCAGAGCCGCAACCTCTGCGCTGAAAGGATTGGTTGTATGTCCCTTCCCACGCCGTCCAAGCTGAATGGAAGTCTCCGAATCAACATCCCACGAATAGAGGACAAAAAGGTCCAACATCTGCTTGCCAGGTTGGCTAAGAAAATGGAGCAAGCAAGTCAGTCTGGGAAGACAACGAAAAAAATCGCGTAGGTAAGGAGCAAACCGTCCTCGCTGCCGGTGATCTCTCGTTCTCCGTCCCGTGATTCTCGAAAGTCTGCTGCACGAGGGCGGGCGACTGTCACGGAGATATCTCGGAGGCAGACTGCTCGATATCGCCCAAGCGCGATTCATCCTCGATTCGTTCTCGGGCAATCAATCCGCCAGCGACCGCCTGACATCAGCACCCAGAACAGCTTCTTGAGCGGCGTTCCCCTAGCGTGGTGTTAGAGCACACCTGACGTCTCGTAGAAGCCCCGCGTGTGCCACGAGTCCCGGAAAGCCGTATTTCTTGAAATCGAGATGATGGCAGAATTCGTGGCAGAGGGTACTCACGAATGTATCGAACGACGTGACCTCGTTGCGAACCGCCGTCCGCATCCACACGCGAATCAGCATGGATTCGGGGGAGTAGTCGCCAAACAGTTCGAATGTGCCATGCTCGCGAGTTCGTAGAGGTCTTGCGGGATTGAGCCGGAAAACATCTCCGACCAGCCATTTGGCGACCTAGGCCAGAAGTGGTGCGCGTTCCGCATGTTCAACATGCGTCTGCTGAAGTGACGGCCGAAAAAACTGGAAACGTCAGGAGTCTGAAGTCATGGCAACTACGATTTACGAACCACCCCAAGTTGAACCCCGCCTGCCGGATCATTCGGGAAATGGCGGTGGGCGGAATCTCGTATCCGGCGGCGGAGACTTGCGCGTCGTTCAGGATCGTCCGCTCCAGCCCGCGCAGACCGGCATGTGGGTGCCATTGGCGGCGATAACGATGTCGTTTGCCGTGCTGACCAGTGCGCTGGTGGTCCGCCAGGGAACCGCGCCGGACTGGCGGCACATGACGCTGCCAAACAATTGCGGCCCATGCTCGCGGCATCGAAACTCAGATTGCAGTCCCTATGCGCTGGCTTGTGATGACTCTTGCGCTCGGATTGTTCTTCGTGACTGGCCAGTATGCGGCCTGGCTGCGGTTGCGAGCCACCGGACTTTATCTTTCCAGCAACCCGAACAGTTCGTTCTTCTACCTGCTCACCGGCCGCCAATGATTAATGCGGTAGAGCCACACCGCGTTGAGCCCGGAATAGCAGAGGAATACCTCCAGGCGCGACCTGGCCGCAGGATCGCGTTTCAGCGCCGTGGCCAAATCTTCCCGAATCATGGCGCCGAAGCCACGGCTGGCTCAGGGAGCGGCGCGGTAGGTATCTGCAACGCCTGGTCCCGCAATGACTGAAAAAGGATGCTCGTCAGGTAGCGTTCACCGAAATCAGGCAGCACCACAACGATCAGCTTGCCCGCGTTTTCCTTTCTGCTTGCGACTTTTAGAGCAGCGACTGCAGCTGCACCCGACGAAATGCCCACCAGAAGGCCTTCCTGTTTGGCAAGCTGCCGCGCCATGTTGATCGCGTCATCATTCGTGACGGTTATGATCTCGTCGATGTAATCGGTGCGCAGAATACTCGGCACGAACCCTGCGCCGATCCCCTGTATCTTGTGAGGGGAGGGCTTCCCACCGGAGAGCACAGGGCTATCCGCCGGTTCGACGGCAATTGCCTTGAAGGATGCCTTCTTCGGCTTGATGTACTCGCTGACTCCGGTCAGCGTCCCGCCGGTGCCAATGCCTGAGATTAAGAAATCGACTTGCCCGTCGGTGTCACGCCAAATCTCCGGTCCGGTCGTTTCAAGGTGAATTTTGGGATTCGCCAGGTTATCGAATTGCTGCAATATAAAGCCATTCGGTGTCTTGGCCAGGACCTGCTCCGCCTTAGCGACAGCGCCCTTCATGCCATTCGGACCGGGAGTAAGTATGATTTCTGCCCCGAAGGCCAGCAGCAACACGCGCCGTTCCAGACTCATGGTCTCGGGCATCGTTAGGATCAGCTTGTATCCTTTGACTGCGGCGACGAAAGCGAGTCCAATGCCGGTGTTGCCGCTCGTCGGTTCTATTAACACTGTCTTGCCGGGTTGAATTTTTCCGGCACGCTCGGCCTCCGCGATCATGCTGACTCCGATGCGGTCTTTCACGCTGGCACACGGGTTTTGGCCCTCGAGCTTTGCGACAACTTCAGCGACACAGCCGTTGGTCACCTTGTTAAGCCGTACGAGTGGTGTGTTACCGATTAGCTCCGTAACATTATTTGCGATTTTCATAAACTAGATACGAGTCCTTCCGTTATCGAATTCGAAATTAGCGGAGACGACTACCACCGACTCCGCATATTTGTAGCGGCTTGAAAGCTGCTCTTCTCTCATGATTCACGATGGCCACGCCCAGCCTGCAAACGCAGCAAAGCCGCGACCAGCGCATCGATATCCTCACAGGTGTTGTAGAAAGCCAGCGAGGGGCGAACCGTACTCTCGACCCCCATCCGCCGTAAGATGGGCTGCGCGCAGTGGTGGCCGGCACGGACGGCGATACCTTCCTGGTTTAGCGCCACACCGACATCTTCTGTGCGAACGTCGTCGATCACAAACGACAACACGCCTGCCTTCTCCCGAGCCGCGCCAATCAGACGCAAACCTGGCACAGTAAGCAGCTTTGTTGTCCCATAGTTAAGGAGATCGTGTTCATAGGCGGCGATGTTTTCTCTTCCGATCTCGTCGACGTAGTCAAGGGCTGCGCCGAGGCCCACAGCGTCAGCGATATTGCCTGTCCCAGCCTCAAAACGCGCCGGAGAAGTTTGATAGGTCGTTCTCTCGAAGGTGACGTCGCTGATCATGTTGCCGCCGCCTTGCCAGGGAGGCATGGAATCGAGCAATTCCACTTTCCCGTAGACGACGCCGATTCCCGTCGGCCCAAACACTTTGTGACCCGAAAACACGAAAAAGTCACAGTCGAGAGCCTGCACGTCTACCGGCAGATGGGAAACGGATTGGGCACCGTCTACCAAAACGCGGGCGCCGTAGTGATGGGCGATTTCGACTATCTCGCGCGCTGGAGTGACTGTACCGAGCGCGTTCGACACATGGCTAAACGAAACAATCCGAGTACGCGGGCCAAGCAGTTTCTCGTATTCTTCAAGAATGATTTCCCCGCGATCATTCACTGGAGCAACACGCAGCTTCGCCCCCTTCTCTGAACAGAGCATCTGCCAGGGAACGATGTTGGCGTGATGCTCCAACCACGTAATGACCACCTCGTCCCCCTCGCGAACATTGCGGCGGCCCCAGCTTTGTGCCACAAGATTGATGCCTTCGGTTGCGCCGCGCACAAAGATGATCTCGCGAGTGGATGAGGCGTTCAGGAACCGCCGTGCTTTTTCGCGCGCACTTTCATAAGCATCTGTCGCACGTGCGGCCAGTTCATGGGCGGCGCGATGTATGTTCGAATTCTCGTGGCGATAGAACTCGGAAATGCGGTCGATCACTGCATTCGGTTTCTGGGTCGTTGCCGCGTTGTCGAGCCAGACCAGCGGCCTTCCGTGTACTCGCTCTTCGAGGATAGGAAAGTCGCGGCGGATTAACTTCGCATCAAGCGGACGCTTGGCGATTCCGAGTTCCGCAGGCTCAAGATCGGGCCGGAACTCGAAGGGCTCAATCCCGAACGGTAACGTTCTCTTGACTGAACTCTGGCCGTTACGGGGAGTCACGGTCTCCGCACCAAAGACGGTCCCTGAAGCAGGAACGGTCGGAGGCGGAGCCGCGTTCAGCAAGTCCACTTCCGTCGATGGGGGTGTTGGCAGGGACGAAGGGGGTGTCGGACTGCCTAGTGCTGACTGCACACCGGGAACTCCAGGGAAAGTAAACAGTTCGTTGAGGGATGGAAGAGAGGCCGCAGCGCCAGGATAGGCTGGCTTTTCCCCGATTGCGGCAGGAGCCGAAAAGCTGCTCATATCCGTCGCTGAACCACCAGGGACCTCCGGTGTAATGCCTTTCACGTCATGCTGTGGAGTCACGCTTCCGTCCGCGGCGCTGGGCGGCGCCGCAGACGGAGACGATGGCGGAGTTGGAGGGTTCGGGATGGTCTGAAGGCCGGCAGCATGGGGCATCGCCGGCACCCGAGGAAAAGAAAACAGTTGGTTTATTTGCGGTAACACGGGAGTAGATGCTGGAGATGTCCCCTTTTCGCCCTCCAGGAAATATGGCGTTGAACCCGGTATGACTGGAAGACTTCCTGGCGATGACGGGCCCGTACTCATATCAGCACCTCCGGGCGGAGAGGTTGGTGCTGAAGACGGCATTGCCGAGATGCCCGGAAATGAGAACAGTTCATTTCCAGACGGTATTGTCGGAGCGACAGCAAGCGGCGAGATTTTTGCCTCTGGGACGAGGCCCGGAGGTGCACTAGGAACGGACGCCGTCGCCACCGTGCCTGGGCTTCCCGGGACAAGCGCAGTCTCACCCGCCACGGATGCGGCAATCGCCCGTAGGTCGGCTTCAGTCAACGGTCCAGGTTGGGTGTATGCAGGCGATGCAGGCATACTCGGGACCGATTCCACCACTGGCGTTTCTCTAGCGGGAGGCGGCGCTTCCTCAAACATTGTGGCAGGAATATCTTCTGATTCGAGGTGTTGAGCGGGGGATGTGCCGATGTCCTCATTGGCAAGGTCTCGGGGCATCGCTAAAAAGAACTCATTTGCCAGCCTTTCAAGCGTTGCCGGATCAGGCATGTCGAACGTCGCAAACGGGAATCTGAGTCCTTGAGCGCCCGGGCCAGACTCGCGACCCGATTGCGGTGCGCCAAGCTTCGGCCTTCCTGCCCCATTGCTACTTGTACTCGTGATATTTGTCGACATGGACGTTCTCCAATACCCCGAGGGCGTCTTGCGTTAGAACCACGATCGAACAGTACAACGAGATTAAGTAGGAAGCGATCGCCTTATGGTTGATGCCCATAAAGCGAACTGACAGGCTCGGTGATACTTCTCCTGGCAGCCCCGGCTGGAACAGACCGATAACGCCTTGCTTCTTCTCGCCGGTACGTAGGAGCAGAATGTCAGTCGTCTCTGCCTTCACGGGTAGCTTGTCGCAGGGAACCAGCGGAATTCCGCGCCAGGTCACAAACGGAGAGCCGAACATGGTTACCGTGGGCGGCGGAACACCGCGCCGTGTGCACTCGCGTCCGAACGCTGCAATGGCGCGAGGGTGCGCGAGGAAGAAGCTCGGCTCCTTCCACACTCGGGCAATCAGTTCGTCCAAGTCGTCAGGAGTTGGGGTGCCATTGCGAGCTTTCACTTTCATTTCCGGCGCAACATTGTTGAGTAGGCCGTACTCGGTATTGTTGATGAGCGCTCTCTCTTGACGCTCTTTGACCTTTTCGATCATCAAGCGCAGTTGTTCCCGAATCTGATCGTGCGGGCTGCGATACAGGTCGGAAATGCGGGTTTGTACATCGAGGATACTGGTCACCGCGTTCAGTTGGTATTCGCGCGGTTTCTCTTCGTAATCCACATAAATTTCAGGCAGGTCGATTTCTTCGTCTGGAGAGCACTCGATCGTGCGCGTCCCCGGGCGTGTGGGTTTAACTTTGTTGACCCGGTAAATACCGGCTTCGACCGGTACCCAAGACAGAAAAGTGATCAACCACCGTGGTGTGATTGCCTCCATCATCGGGACCGTTTTTGTGACGGTAGAGAGCTGGCGAGCCTGTTGCTCGGTCAGCGTGTGACGAACTTCTGCTGTCGCCATGCGATTAGCTCCTTAAGCTGGAAATGCGTTATGAGCGTGCAGCGCTGAACGCGCGCCGCAGGTACTGACCTCTGAATCGCAAAAGCCGGGGTCGCCCGGGCTTATTCCTGGGTTGATGATGGGTTGGGTGAGCCAAGAGTCGCACTGGCTCATTGTCGGGGTGGCAACAGTATACAAGAAACACGGAACTCGTTGTCTGTGACGCGGTTCACACTCGAATGTCCGCATCAGCTGAATCTGGGTGGAATCATTCATCGCCGGATCGTTTTCGTTTGGCTTGCGATGTGTCATCGGCCGCAAACAACGATAAACGCGTCAACTAAACGCTAAGTCACGATTACAAGATTGTCAATTGAGCTAATAGGTTTTATAGGGTAAATTGTTGGGGCCCTTGTTTCTTCGGCTCCGGCTGTCGGGGTGAGCCGGGAAACCGGGCGCCTGCCGATTCATCTCGGCAGGCTTGGTCAGTCATACTAAGCTTGCTAAGAATGTGGCGAACGATCGTTCCGGAATCCGTCGCGCTCGAAGAAGAAGGGAGAAGAGGGAGAGTAGATGCCTAGGCGCCGGCGATGGCAGCTTCCTGCTCAGCTTTGTAAAACTTCTTCTTTGCACGAGCGCGAATTTCGTCCAGTTCCGCGTGCAGGCGTCGCAGCTCAGCATCCAGCTCGATGAAGCTTAGGCAATGGGCGGAAATCAGTTTGTCGGCCCGCACGCCAGCGTAGTCGTCGCTGCCGGTCGATTTCACATAAACGCAGGCGGATGGCTGCTGTGTCCTCGGATCCCTCTCCAAGTACAAAAAATCGAGACTTGAAGTTTCCATGCTGAGATTATGCCACGGCCCACCTTGAAGGTCTCACGAGATCCCGTTTTAAGAAAAAGGCTGCCGTAGCTATGCTGCCTGCCCTTTCCAGTAGAAGCTAAGCGGCCACTTCTTCCGCGGTAGCCAGAGGCATCCCCGCGGCTCGCCATGCATCAAATCCGCCGATCACATTGACTACGTTCGAAAAACCTACCCGCCGCAGGAGACCGCAGGCGATCATGCTCCGGTAGCCGCTCTTGCAGTGCACGGCGATAAGCCTGTCGCGACTAACCGGCAGAGGGGTAGAGGCAAGCTTGTCCAGTGGAAGCCACAAGGCGTTGGAAATGTGACCGGACTGCCATTCCGAATCTCGGCGAACATCAACGATAGAGACCTCGGGCCGTTTCTGCCACTCGCTGAGGACTTGGACCCCGATTTGTGGCATCTGAGCCAACGGCAACCCGGCCTGTTTCCACGCCTCCACACCGCCAAGCAAGTATCCGCGAATCTCTTCGATGCCCACACGGGCCAGCCGGACCCGCGCTTCCGACACCTGCTCTGTGGTGTCGGCGATGATGATGGGCCAAGAGGTCAATCCAAAGACGATAGCTGCCCACGAAGCGAACTGGCCTGATAGAGCTATGTTGACTGAGCCGGGCACATGGCCCGCAGCGAAGCGGTTGCAGGGTCGCACGTCGAGCGCATTGGCTCCTGTCGCCAGTTCCGATGCTAGTTCCTCCACGGAAATGGGCGTAAGCTGTGGTAACTCTGACAAAGCGGATGCCCCCTGGCGATTGAGTTCTGCATCTTGCAGGAAATAATCCGGACGCGTTGGCAGGTTCCGCGTGAGTTCGCGGATGAACTCTTCGCGTGTCTTGATCTGCAGGGCGTAATTCGTTAATCGCTCAGCACCGATGGTTGAGGATCGTTCGGCACGCATGTTGCGTCCACAGAGCGAACCCGCTCCGTGAGCGGGATAAACGAGTACATCATCCGGCAAAGTGAGGACTTTCGCATGCAAGCTGTCGTAAAGCAAGCCCGCCAATTCTGCAGGGGTGTGCGTACTCGACAGATCGGGCCGGCCTACGTCTCCGATAAATAAAGTGTCGCCGGTGAGAACAGCCCACGGCGTGGGCGATTTTTCTTCGTCGGTCACAATAAGGCAAATGCTTTCGGGGGTGTGGCCGGGAGTCTCCAAAACCCGAATCCGCATTTTCCCTACGCGTAGTTCAAATCCCTCCTCAGCACCAACGTGATGAAACGAAGCATTGGAGCGGGAGCCGATGTAGATGTTCGCACCAGTACGTGAGGCAAGCTCCTTATGCCCGGAAACAAAATCAGCGTGCAGATGAGTCTCGAATATGTGGCGAATCCGGGCACCATGCCCTGCGGCAGCGTCAAGATAGATTTCGACATCGCGCTGCGGGTCAACAACTACTGCTTCGCCCTCCGAGACGAGCATGTACGAAGCATGCGCCAGGCAACTGAGGTAGAACTGTTCGAAATGCACGTCTCTATCCCCTTTCCGATTCTCTGATTTCGAGTCTTAGGCAACGGCTTGGTCCAAGACTACGTTCTCAACACGCCGCCCCTCGAATCCCGACAGCAGTTGTAAAACAAGCTCGGACACTTGCACACGCAGTTCCGGAACCGCGATCGTCTCCCACAGATTGCCTTTGCGAAGCGGCCCGAGAGCATACAAGAAATCGGACGGTCTGCCATTGAAGTCCAGCAACGCGCCGTTGTCAGCAGTGTCGAGCCCGAGAAAGAGCGCATCCGGGCGGACTAGTTTCTGATTTAAAAGGTCGTTCAGCAGTGGGCTGCCAACCTTGAGGCAATTATCATTGGGGCCAGTACAATTGATGACATAGTCGACGCACAACGTTTTCAACTCACGGCACCCGCGGACTCGGTAAGCGACCTCCACGGAGTCAGCATTCTCTCGATATTCTGTGATCCGGCCACCGTGGATTTCTAGTCGACCTTCGGCCATTTCGGTTTCCAGTAGCTTGCCAACTTCAGGGGCCACTCTGTGACGATGTACATCCCAATACACGCGCAGATGGCGAAGGAATCGCCGCCGTTCCTGATGCGGTAGTGACTGCCAGATAGCCTGTGCAAACGGCCGCATGGAATCGATCACGGCGCGCCAGTCAATATTCTCGTTTTCTGCCTTCTCTACTTCACTTCGAATCAGTCGCAGCAAACTGCGAATACCTAGGCTTGGCTGATGATCCCAACGCTTTGGCCATTGTTCGCGAGGCTTGTGTGTCTGGGGAAGTAATCCATGCCGCGAAAGCATGTGGATCTTTCCCAGAAACCCACGCGTTCTTAGCGAAATTGCAACATCCACGCTAGTTAGGCCGGAACCAATCAGGAAGATGCTGTTCTTTGGGGAGATTTCATCGAGAGCGTTCACTGACCACGGGTTCGAGACGAAACGTCGGCTGAGTCCATTCCTCCCGGGAATAGTTAGATCGTTCTGCGGAAAGTTGCCGAGGGCCAGAACGACTGCATCCGCGTGGATTCTGTAACCACTTTTCAGGAGGACGGTTGCTCTGCCATTCGTGGGGGTTACAGACAACGCTTCGTCGCGTTTCCATTCGAATCTTCCCGGATTTTCCTCTATGGCATCGCAAAGGGTCGACTCAACATACTTGCCGTACACACGCCGCGGCAGGTAATCGTTTGGTTGAACCGTATCGCTGTAGTGCTCCCGTGCCCAGCGTAGGAAATGCAACGGATCGTCCCCCCGCGCGCTCATGTTTTGCGCTCTGACGTTAAGGAGGTGTCCAGCGATATTCGTGCTGTAGGCGACACCCCGTCCTGGACACCCTTCCCGTTCGATCAATGACACTGTGAGCGCTCGGTTGTCACTCCGCAGCAGTTCGCTGGCTAGAATTGCCCCGCTGAACCCACCGCCAATAATCGCAACTGAGAATGACTCTGGCTTGTCAGTGATTTTCCGCCTCATCTCCACCCCGCGAGTACTATAATGTCTATCATATTACTAAGCAATCGACAAACCGTTCTCATTATTCCCAAACTAGTTGTCGATTCAGTAAGATCCGCGGTAACAAGCTCGGGGCATGCTACAAGGCGAAGTGAAAAATATTGCTTCTGTTTGGAAGTCGGCGCTTCTACGGCTGTCCGTTCTCTCTAGTCCGGTTTCTTAGGCAGGAATCGCGAAAAAACGGGCATAATTCGCGAGTTCTGCTGGAACTGATGGCGGGAATTCTCTACAGTCCAGACTGAATGGCGGAGCACGGAGTCATCTGCGAACTCGTCTCCGGCTGAAATTCCCTGCTAACAGGGAAAAATACAGGGGATTCTCCGGCTTTCGGCCGCCGAATTTGGGTGCTCCATTGTCGGAACTCGCAAGTTTTCTGCCTCTGGGATTTAGCCGCTCTCTACCCGAAAGGTACGAACTAGAATGATTCTGAGCCGATCTATGTTGATGGGCCGGTTGTGAAGGTCCAGGCCGAACTCGCCAAGCAGACTTCAGGTTTGGTGCACTAGAGAATGAGCCCGCAGATTGCGCTGGCTTGTTAGCAAAAGAGAAAGTGACAATCGCGCTTTAACCTCAGGATTTGCTCGTCCTCCGTCGTCTTGGCCATTGGCGTGTTTAGCAACAGAAATGCTCCCAGTTTCGATGTCGCCTCCAACTGCGTGACTCGGACCCAGTTCCTTGGGGGCCGACGTGAGCGCATTCGGAAGCCTCCAGGTTGTATACGAGCGGAATTCTTTGCACGGCACCGATAAGATAGCCTAAAGGAACCAAGGCATATGGTTCAGAAGAACTCCGCCCTAACATGTGCCTGAGGAGCATCGTGTGACCCTCAAACTGGTGGATGCGTATCTTCACTTCGTCCACACAAGATTTACCGCCGCTTTCTCGTTTCTCGTATTCCTCTCTATTGCTGGCCAGGCCTTTTCGCAGGAGAAAGCTCGGAGCGAGATACAGGACCGCATTCGCGACACAGCCCTGAATCATTCTCAAATCATGGAGACGGTTGGATACCTCTCCGATGTGTGTGGCCCACGATTGACCGGCTCGCCCAACCTGAAGCGGGCGGAGGAGTATGCGCGTGACAAGCTCCGCGAATGGGGCCTGGCCAATGCGCATCTGGAAGCCTGGGGACCCTTTGGGCGCGGCTGGTCGCCGGAGCGCTTCACCGCGAGCATGGTCTCGCCCAGGTTCATTCCGCTCCTTGCTTATCCCAGAGCATGGAGCCCCGGCACGGACGGCACTGTCCACGGAGATGCCGTGTTCCTCGACGTTAAGAGCGTTGCAGACCTCGAAAAGTATAGAGGCAAATTGAAGGGCAGGATCGTTCTCTTCTCCCCGGAGCGGCATGTTGATCCGCTGTTCGAACCGCCAGCTCATCGGCGAACAGACGAAGAGTTATTGGAGCTGGCCAATGCCTCGCCGCCTGGAGAGCGCCGGCCATTCCAGCCGACGGCGGAACAGCGGGCGAGTCAGGAACTGAACTACCGCAAATGGAAATTGGTGCAGAGCGAAGGCGCCGCCGTGGTGTTGGAGCCATCGTACCGCGACGGAGGTACGGTTTACGTGACTGCGGCCACCGTGCCCTTTTCGCCGGATGTTCCCTTTGACCAGCGTGCGCAAGCCTGGGACCTGAGCAAGCCCGTGATCACTCCCCAGGTCGAAGTCGCGGCGGAGCAGTACAACGAGATCGTGCGCATGGCGATGCGCGGGATGGCTGTGCAGCTGGAGGTGAGTCTCAGCGTGCGCTTCTTCGATGACGATGCGATGAGCGATAACGTCGTCGGGGAGATTCCGGGCACAGATCTGAAGGACGAAGTCGTCATGGTCGGGGCTTCGATTGACTCCTGGCATGCGGCGACAGGCGCTACCGACAACGCAGCAGGCGCGGCCACGGCTTTGGAGGTTATTCGTATTGTGCAAACGCTGGGGCTGAAGCCACGCCGAACAATCCGCATTGGGCTCTGGAGCGCGGAAGAACAAGGGAGCCTCGGGTCTCGTGCTTATGTGGCCGCGCATCTAGGACGGAAGGTAAGCACGGCGGAGAGTCGGGGGGGCGGAGTGCGCTATGAGTTGAAACCGGAGCACGAGAAGTTCGACGCCTATTTGAATTTCGACTACGGAACGGGGCGAATTCGCGGGCTCTATCTGCAGGGCAACGAGGCCGCCCGGCCGATTTTCCGCGCCGCGCTCGCGCCATACAGCGAGTTGAGCGCTTCGACGTTGTCCCTCGGCGCCATCGGCTTCACGGATCACGTGCCCTTCGATGAACTTGGACTGCCGGCCTTCCAGTGGATACGGGACTATATGGAGGGCGACAACACACGAGCCCCTCATACCAACATGGATACCTTAGACCATGTTCTCGAAGACGACCTGAGGCAAGCCGCGGCGGTGGGGGCGGGCGTCGTGTACGATCTCGCCATGCGCGATGAGAAGGTTCCCCGCAAGCCAATGCGGAAGTGACCGAGTTTCTTGCCGCGGGTCGCTTATGATCGGGGTGGAGCCGTTCCCCTGCTTGCGCATCGGTTCAAAGTCCGTTGCATCCGCTCCGCCTTCAGAAATGCAATCGAGGAGCGAGAATGACTTCGAATGTTTGGCGAGTACTGGCGTGAACACGCCGGGGACAATGTTTCCACATTCCCGTGAATTTTGACTTCTCCAAAGCCGACTGCGGTAGTCTGGCTTCAACTTCCGAGTAACCCGTGATCTGTACGGGATCGAGTCGCGCCCATCGAACCGGTGTCAGCGACTTCTGAGAAGCGCGCCTCTGGGCTCAGACTTGCCGCTAGGGCGGAACTTAATTGCTGTGGTCTGCGTAACAAAGGATGTGCAGAAGTCCCGTTTATTGCGCTTCGGAGTGTATGTCGGCGCCTACTTTGGGCTTTGGACACTGTTTTTTCTTCTCCTTCGCCGCCTTTATGCGTTCGACGCCAGCGAAGCAGTCCCAGCATTGGTGATTCTCGGGCTGATATTCCCATTGCTCAGCCTTTTGGCCACGCGCCGCGTTCCCACCCTGCCGTACGCTGTACTCCGGCCTGGGTTGGAGTCCGCGATTCTCGTCGCGTATCTCGCGGTTGTCGCAGTCGTGCTCGTGCGGGGTTTTGGCGGCGTAGCACGTATAACGACTGAACCACTACACACTGTGACGGAGTTAGGTTTAAAGCTTGCGATATTTGTTGTTCCTGGAGCGATGTTTTTGGTTTCAGGGTAC
>JASHQK010000408.1 GCA_030039195.1 Candidatus Sulfotelmatobacter sp. | reverse complement strand
TCCAGATCAATAAACAAGACCGCAAAGGAATAGTCTGAATGACGGCGCGCCCGGATGACGGCATGCTGCAGGCGATCCAAGAACAAGGCACGATTCGGAAGACTCGTCAATAGGTCGTGCAGCGTATGATGCGCCAGCATTTCTTCAGCTCTTTTGCGTTCGGTAACATCGCGGTTGACGATCACCAGTTTGTCGGCTTCGCCCTTTGTGCCACAGACTGCACTAGCGGTCGATTCGAGCACGCGCCACGATCCGTCCTTGTGCCGCATCCTGTATTCCACCGTGTCACCGTGACCGCTAAGCCGGGCTTTTTGCGCAGCCTGATCCACACGAGCCCGGTCGGCAGGATGGATCTGCTCGAGTGATACCTGGCCTTCTAAGTCACCTGGGGCATACCCCAACACCCTTTGATATGCGGGACTGCTGTAGACCCGTTTTCCCTTCGCGTCGATCACTGCAATCATGTCTGCGGCGTTCTCGGTAATGAGCCGGAACAGCTCATCCCGTTCGGCGAACTCCTTTCGCAGCCGCTGTAACTGCAAATGCTGAAATACCGTGTATATGTCAAAGAGCAGCACCAGAGCGGCCAAACCTCGAACCCACTCCCGAAGATCGGACACGAACCAAATGCTCACCCCGGACACCTTGGGGAAGCTTAGAGCAATAATTCCTGCGACCAAGGCAAGCGTGACGGTCACGGCATAAGCCCAGAGCCACCACTCGCGACGTTCAATTTCGCGTGCCCTGCGGGGCTGAGGATTGCCTGAATTGGAGCCGATTTCGTTACTCATCGTCCTACTCTAGTTTTCCTGCGACCACGCGTGCTGCGCACGATACTCGACACAGGCTCGTGTTTTAAGTTCTGCTTCAGAGCCCGGTAGAAATGCTCTTGTTTTCATACATGCGACGATCGGCAGCATCCAGCACCTCATCCAGCGTTTGCCCGTCGTGCCATTCTGCCACGCCGATGCTAAGACTGAGTTCCAGCCTGTCGACGTGACCAGTGTCATTCCACTCCGCCACATGCTTGCCGATTCGTGCGACAACGCACTGGGCACCTTCCGAATCTGTATCGGCCAGAAGAATCATGAACTCGTCTCCCCCATAGCGGATGACCGCATCGCAGCCGCGGATCGACTGTTTCAGCAGGCTCGCCACTTCGGCCAGCACGAAATCGCCGGTCAAATGCCCGAACCGCGAATTGATGTCTTTAAACTTGTCCATATCGATCATCAAAAAGGTGAGGGGCAATTTGCGGCGTCGTGCGTGGCTGATAAACCTTCCCGCTACGTCGTCAAGGGAACGTCGATTATAGATTTCGGTGAGAGGGTCCGTGAACGACTGCTGCTCAATCACTTGCTCTTGCAGCGTGCATGAGATGATCTGTTCACGCAGGCGCCGCAGCTCAAAACGCTTGCCAATCAGATAAGTGTTCAGAAGTGCAACTAATACAACAAGTCCGATAGCCAGCGGGCGCGAGATACTGACCTCGAAGTGAACCGGGCTGTTTTTCAGAAACAGTCCGGGCAAGGCAATGGCAAACACGGCGAGGCTGGACAGGACTCCGGTAACGGAAACAATCGTCCACAACTCCCAGTCCCGCCTCTCAAGCTTATAGAGTTGCTGAGTGACCCGCGACAATAAGCTTTCACTCGATCGTTGCATTTTTAATCTCTTACAGAAATCTATTGTTAGTTGCGACCCGATGCACGAGTACTATCGTGCTAATTGCACGACTCGCGAGTTTGCCTGCTGAGGCCTGCTGGCAGACCGTCGGTCAACCGACGTGGATATGCCGGCGCCAGACTGGTTTCATTTCTGCGCAAAAGGCGTCGCTGTCGGTCTACCGACCGCACGCGCGCGCAGCACCCACGTATCTCGGATATCGTTACCGGCGTAACGGTGCCGCACGGTCTCCCGGCTGAGAGCAATCGATGCAGCAACAACGATTTCGGGTGTGTTGCAACAACCAGAGTAAACACACACCTGCCACAATGTGATTATTTCCGATGCTCCAGCGTGCGAAGAGGCGTTTCCCCTTCCACTCCTCTAACCGAAAATCAATCACGCGATGCTGGGGGTTCTGGCCGCAAGTTGCCACACCAGCGCGATTCAGGAGCGGGTGTATGAAGAAGAGCATCAGAGCTTGCGTATGTCATTTGCATCTGCCTCGAAGGTATCGCTAGCTTGGGTTACTCCGGGTCCCTGGCAGTCGAGGTGGTGGAAGTGCCTTTTACGAACAACGATCCGACCTTTTCCCCTCCGTTGTATTTCCATTCGCCGCGTACGTCCTTATGGTCACTGCCGGTCTGCTGTTGGTCCCAAGGCCGCAAATCGGCCTTGACCTTGTGACGGGCGGGATGCTGTTGTTGCTCGGTATCGCGATCAGAAACTGTTGGTCGATAGCAATCACAATCGTGTTGTCTCAGGACTAAGATCGTGCCCATCGCCTGGCCGGTTGTATCGGTATGGGTTGCCGCTATTACGTCGAAGAGCACAGCTTTCTCGGAATCGATCCTGAACCCGATGGTCGTTTCGTCTGTGTGCGCTGCGGCCATCTGGAACAACCGGGCGCCCCCCGGATATCGGAAAGACTTGGGCTGGTTTAAGCTTTCTTGCGGGTTCGCTTGAACGGCTGCCCTGAAATGAAGGCAAATCAAACAGAATCGTGGCCGCGACGCTGCCAACGCGAATGGAACTATTCTGATTCCCTCAGGCGGGCAAGTTTCGTAGCCGCAATGCTACCCTTCGTTTTCTGCGGCGCGCTTTTGCCAGTGCGGAAGCAGTGCCTGCGAGAGCACCGTTTGGTTTTTGGAGCAGTGGAAATTGTACTCTGGTAGGACAATCACGAGACCCTGCAGGCGCGTCCTTGGGTATCGGCATGCTCATTGGCTTGGAGCGCGAATGGTCCAACAAAGACGTCGGGATCAGAACTTTTGACATTGTTTCCCTCGGGGGAATGCTGGCCGCGATTGTCGGGCTTAACCAGAGGGTGAAGGCAGGCGAGTTGGTCAAAGCTGAGGAAGTTCTCGATGTGGTGCGCCCAGCGGGTCACGTGGCGGCGGAAGTGGCAGTTCGAGATCAGAGCATCTACAGAGTGCCATCAAACCGGCCTGCACCGATTTATGAGACTGGTTCTAGAAGCCGCGTCGTCTCAGCTCGCTGTACCGGCTCAGTGCATCTTCGATCACCGGGTACGCCATTTCCACCGGAGCAATGTCCTCGACTTCGACCGCCTTGTTCTCGAGTTTCTTGTAATCCTGGAAAAAGCGTCGGAGCACCAGCCGTCGATGTTGTGGAAGTTCGCTTACCTGATGATACGAATTGAATTCGGGGTCGCCCGTGGCAATCGCAATGATCTTATGATCCTTCTTTCCGGCGTCTATCATGGTCATCAATCCAATGGCTCGTGCGGGCAGAATAGTCAGCGGGGCGACAGCGTCTTGGGCGAGGACCAGTACATCCAGCGGATCGTCGTCTTCCGCCAATGACTGAGGAACGAAACCGTAATTTGCGGGATAGTAGACCGCGGAGTACAGGGGACGGTCCATTCGGATCAACCCGGTTTTCTTGTCAAGCTCGTACTTGACGCTGGAGCCCAGCGGAATTTCGACGACTGAATTGAATTCCTTGGGGACGTGTTCTCCCGGACTGATGTCGTGCCATGAATGCGACATTCCTTTGCTCCTCAAACATCAGATGTAGTCCGTGCGTCCACATGCCTCCCGAAGTCTTCGAGCTCCCATCCTTCCATTGCCGGTTGCTTGAAGACGCCTCTCTACAGTTTTGAATGTTTTGGGATGGACTGCGATCGGCCAGGACAGGGCTTCCTACAGTCTTCCCACCGTAGGAGTTATTGGCCGAATGACGGCGTTAGCGAACTCCACCGCTTCTGGATGTCACGAACATTCTAGGCGATTTCAACATGCCTAACCACTGACTTCGACCACATCAATCTTTTTCTCCAATTTTGTCCCGGTCACTCATGGTGATTACCTCGGAGGTTAGGAATTTTGAGAATCACTTGACATCGAACGGCATCGGAATAAACTGAAGTTGTTGGTAAACGGTGAAGGAGTACCACCGCTAACCGCTATCCGTCGCTGTAGACCGGAATGGCTGATGACTCCTGACAAGGGATCTTGTCTCGGGAGGCGTTGCCGAAGGTTGCTCGAAGCATCTCTCCACGACAAGTCTCCGAACCCATAAGCAAGAATTTTTGCGGACGCGGTTGTTGCCGCTAGGTTAGAGGAGGAGTAGTGACTGAAAGCAAAGGGAGGGGACAATTTCGCAGAATTTTGGTCGGCTTTGACGGATCGCGAGACTCAGAAAAGGCGTTTCAGGTAGGATTGAGCATTGCAGAAACTCTCGATTCGCAACTGGAGATCTTGGCAGTAATTCAGCCGGGAGAGCCTGCGACGAGCGTAGAGGGTACGAATGCCCTTGAGCACGCTCGCAGACACTACGAACTCGCCCTCAGAAAAATTGTGGAGAGTGCAAACGGGAGCATCAGAAGAATCGAGACCAAGATCGCTGTTGGCCATCCCGCGAACGAGATCGTGAAGCGAGCGGAGCAGAATCATTCGGATCTGGTAGTAGTCGGTCATC
>JASHQK010000407.1 GCA_030039195.1 Candidatus Sulfotelmatobacter sp. | reverse complement strand
GCGCGACGTGTCTTCGCGCGGTCTCGTCGCGTAGTGTGCGTCAGCGAGCGCGTTCGTGAAGCGGTCCTCGAAACGATGGGAGGGAGTTGTCGCACTTCCGTGGTATACAACGGGGTCGATTCCCAATTGTTTTCTCCGGCCCCTGAATCCGCAGAGACCGGTCTCACGGTATTGAGCGCGGGGAACTTGGTTGCAGTTGAAAGACACGACGTGTTGATTCGAGCGATAGCAGCCTTGGTCGAAGAGTTCCCGCCGCTCTCGGTCGAGATCATTGGCGATGGAACGGAACGCTCCCGTCTACAAAAGCTTGTTGCGACGCTAGGTCTACAGGGCGTTGTGCGTTTTCTCGGTCGCCAATCGCGTCTACAGATCGCCGATTTAATGAAACGCTGTACGGTGTTTGTGCTGCCCAGCCGATCCGGGAGACTGGAATGCATGTATCTACGGGCGATGTCGTGCGGCAAACCGGTGATTGGCTGGCGGGGGGACGGAATCGCCGAAATCATTCGACACGGAACGAATGGATTTCTTGTCGGACCCGAGAACGAGAAAGAACTGACCCTTGCCATGGGTATGCTTCTTCGCGAACCGCAGCATCGTCGGACCTTGGGTGTAGCCGCCCGCGACACTATTCTGGATCGATTCACCGTAGAGCAGCAGGCCCAGAGTCTCCGGCGAATTTATCGGGAGGTGGTGGGATGAGCCCGCGGCCGAGCAGAGCCAGATGCAAGGACTCGTTCTCCGAACTCAGCTTTGTGCAATTAGCGTGTCTGAATGGGCAGCAAATTCCAGCCTAAGGCCGGCCGCATCGGCTCCCAATGTGAACTGCGAACTCTCCGGTACGGAACTGTGGGGAGCGTGTCGCGGCGCGTGCCTCGATCTGCAAGAGGTATCATGGGCAGACACAAGAACCGGCATTGAGCTGCATAGTTGCCAGAAGGTACCAGCGCGTGCCTACGACGCAACTAGGAGTAGTGACAGAATCGATAGCGCCGCTCCGAACTCGGACGCAGCCCCGCTCCAATGTCTCATGGCCGTTAGACGTCCGGCACGCGTCGCTGCGGCCCGAGTGTCACCTCCAAGCCCAAGGTACGAAGTCCGCAACCGGGCCGGAAAACGGCCCAGACCCGGGTCCCGAAAAATCCAGCCAACAGAAATTTGGACTGTGAACCTCCTCTTGTAGATGGACTTGGCATCCGCGCGCCTGTCGCTGCCATCTCCCGGCAAGGACAGCAGAGCGGGGGCAGGTAGAGCTCCATACGGACGGTACGTCGTACTGGTTCATGGGCTGGTCCATTGAAAGGCTTTCCGCCGCAACGAAAAAAATAGCCAGGAGAAGGCTCAGCCGCAGTATTGATAGACAGGGGCGACCACTTTGGCGCGTATTTCAGGCCCATCGAGACCCCACGTAGCAAAAGCTAAACAAAGGAGAAAGTTAGTGAAGAACAAGAAAGCAAGATGTAACAGCACAACATCGCAATTACCAGCTCTAGGCGACCTGCTGCCCAACCTTGAAGGGGTTGGGTCGCTGTGGGTTTCGGATCTCTTGGTCAAAATGATCGTCGAAATGATCTTCCTGGCCAAGACACAGGAAACGGGCCACGATCATAAAGGCATCATGAGCAAGGTCGACTTGGAACTGGGAAGCGGCGTAATGCGTCCGAACCTCCTCAAGGTAGTCGCCCGTATAACGCAGGTTTCTCAGTGCGTAAAGGACGGAAACAACCCTGCGAAACTTTTCCAATATGTGAAGGCCAAATTGGTCTACGCCGCATATAAGCACGGGAGTGTTGGACGCCAGCTGCTGGACTGGGCTGATGAGTACGTCAAACAAGACTTGATGGATTGCAAGGCCGGTACCGTTTTCTACTGCCGCCGCGCAGCGTGACCTAGGCACGACAATTCCCGCGGACGGCGCCACAGCTTGCTGCCTCGAAGTATCGCGACGCCCGCATTCCTCCACTGGGCTCGCCAGCCATCCGCCAGCAGGTCGTCTCTCGTTTAGCGAGACTTTCGCGCGAGATTGGCTTTTTACTTGGGTCTGTGGTCCCAGAGGATTGGGGTCGTCCCGCGCTCGAGGTACCTGGTTCGCCCTCTTGTTTCGGGACTAGGGCCGAAGATTTCACGACGCAGCGGTGCCGTCTCTAGCAGGATTCCTTTCGCGCGCGGCAGGCCGGTCCATTGGTCCATTGGACTTTCGGTCTGGTCCGCGGCTTCGTGCGGTCTGCCGGGGCCAATACGATGCGAAACAGTGCGGCTCAACCGCCTCGGCAAAACCTGGGGTACTCGAAGGAGCGGCGGGGACCCGAAGTTCAGCGAAACGAAATTTGAACTATGCACCTTCTCTATATAGAGGGCCTAGCCGTCTGAGGATCGTTAGAGTCGGCCGAGGCCAAAGGGCACGTCGCTTTGTCGACGCCTGACCAGAAGTCCTGAATTGGAGGCCACGCATGGCTGTTGAAAACAATCGCAACAAACCGGCGGCAGAGAACGTCGAGGTCCAACCTAGCTCGACGGGCTCTGGCCGCAAGAACAAGAAGCAAAAAACCTCGAAACCTGCAACCCGCAGCAGCGCGCGCCGCAAGGCAATGAACTTCTTCGAGCCGATACGTGATGGATTGATGCTTCGTCGCATTGGCTTTGACGCGGATGGCGATCCAATTCCAGGGATTCACCGTCTTTATAACAGCCTCCTTGAACGCTTCGGCTACGACGATGTTCTTTCCGTGTTGCTAGCCGAGATGTCGGTCGTCGATTATTCGCGAATGGCGGAAGGGCTTAAGCGAGAGCGATCGTTGGATTACTCTTCGTCATACTTTCCGACCTTTATCCGCTATGTCAACTCCAGTCGTCGAAATCTGGAGAATAGCCTGAAAATGCTCCGTGAAATCAAGGCAGAACGTGCGACGGAGGACGTCATCGATGAGACACTGCTTTTGGCAAGCTGATTTGGCCCCAGTTTGGCCGTCTGATTTGGCCCCACCTATGTCATAACGTCTTTTCCTTTGACTAACCGAACAGCCAGTGTCATCCGAGCTAAAGCAGGGATGGAGCGCCGAGGAAGGGATGGCGCCTTGAATCCCTTCCTCGGCTCAGCTGTGTAGAAGCCATGACTTCTCGTTATCTACGAAGCTTTCTTTTTCTGCCGCACCTCCAGCGTTCGGCGAAAGCGATACGATTCCGTGCCCGTCTCAATGATGTGTGCCCGGTCGGTAATTCGGTCGAGCAGAGCTTTGCAGAGACGAGGATTGGGAAACACCTGCGTCCACTCCGAGAATGGTAGGTTCGTGGTCACGATCAATGCGGCCCGCTCGGCTCGTTCCGCGATCACCTGAAACAGGAACTCCGCGCCGATGTCAGCCAGTGGCACGTAGCCGACTTCATCGAGCACGATTACGTCATAGCGCAACCAACGCGTCAGCACCCGTTTCACCGCGTTCTGCTGTCGCGCTTCGACCAGCTCGTTGACCAAGTTCGCGGCCGTGGTGAATCGCGCTCGCCGTTTCTGGCGGCACGCGGCGACGCACAAGCCCGTGGCCAGGTGGGTTTTGCCCGTGCCACACTCGCCCATAAACACTACCGGTTCTGCGCGTTCGATGTAGCCGCCTTCGGCCAGCTCACGGATCTTCGCCGCCGGAATCTGCCGCGCCTGATTAAAATCGAACTCTTCCAGCGTCTTCACCCGAGGCAGCTTGGCGTCGCGAACGCGATTTGCAATGGCGTGACGGTCGCGTTCTTCCGCTTCCATCGCCAGCAATGCTTCCAGATACCCGATGTGGTTGCGCTGTTCTTTGATCGCCTGCTCGGATAAGCGCAGGAAGTTGGCGGCGATGACCGGCATGCGTAGCGCCTTGCAATACTGCCGCACACTCGCATGTTCCAGAGCTTGAGTGGGCGGGTTCATCGGGTCACCTCCGCGGTAGCGTCGTTGCCGAGCAATAGGTCATACTCCTGCATCTGGGGCAGCGGTCGGTCATAACATTCCAGTGCACCCAACGGAAACGGCTGGCTGCGTGGACGATTGAGTTCATCCGCAGAAGCCAGATGCCGCACCGCGGCGGCATCCGTACAACCCAGCGCCAGTGCCTCTTCGATGGCTCCTTTCAGGCGATCCCAGCCCTGGCGCTTACCGAGCGCGAGCAACTCGATCATGACCCGCGTGCCCGCCTGTGGTCCGTGTCGCTCGCGCAAGCTCTGCCACAAACGATCGAAGCTTCCTGGCCAGCGTCCACGTTCCCGCCACTGCTGCAGAGGACTGGATCCCGCCAGTGCCCCCGGCTTGCGTTCCAGCACGTCGAGGTAATGCTCCAGATCAAGCACCTGTTGACGACGAGAGTAGCTGCGCTCGTGACGCGCCACGCATTCCCTCTCCTGCCAAACTTCGACATAGGCCGGCAGCAGCTTCACCCGCGGGCGCGTGCCCGGCTTCAGCGGGGTCGAGTACCAGTTCGTGCGCACCTGCACACAGCCTTTGCCATCCACGAGGGGAAAGCTAATCTCGGCCAGTTCAAATCCTTCCGTGGGTAAGGGCAGCAGATGCTCCCGCTCGATCCGCATGGCTTCGCCCACCGTGTGCGGTTTGCCCGCGATCCGCCGCGGTTCCTCGCCACGGCAGCCATCGCGCAAAAGCTGATTCAGCTCGTCTAAGCTTCCCACCCGCGGCACGGGCACCAGATGATTGCGCCGGAAGTAGCCGACTTCGCCTTCCACGCCACCCTTTTCGTTCCCTCGTGCCAGATTGCAGAACTCGCTCTGAAAGCCCCAGTGCGAGCGAAAGGCGATCAGCCTCTCCGTTTCTTCCCGTTGATATCCGCGCAGAACTTTTTTCACCGCACTCTTCAGGTTGTCATAGCGCAGCCGCCGGAACACTCCCCCGAAATAATCAAACGCCAACTCGTGCGCTTCCAAGAAAGCCTGCTGCGTGGGGTGATAGTAGGCGCGATGAAACGCCCCGCCACTCGCCATCGAGCGCATCGCGAAGCAGTACAGTTTGCGCCGCTCGCCCAGCACTTCCGCGAAGGCTTCGTACCAATCGACCTGCGCCTCGCTGCCCCAGGTGTAGCTCTGTGGCACAAAGGTCTCGCGTTCGGCCACACCCAGTTCCTGCTTGCGACGACAGACGTAATGACGCACCGTCGATTCCGCCACCGTGATCTCCGGCCTCTCCCTGCGAATCCGCTCCCAGATGCGGTGCGCCGTGTGGCGCTGCTTGCGGGGGGCGCGTTGGTCAACTCGCAGAATCTCGTCAATGAACTCCATCGCTGCACCCAACTGGGGCTTGGCACGGGCCGGAGTCTTGCGTTCCGGCGGGATCGCGCTCGCCAGTGCTTGCCGCACAATCCGCCGATGTACCCCAAACTGCTTCGCCACTCCCCGGATCGTTCCTATGCCAAGCCGATGCTCCCGCCTGATCTGTTCAAACAGTTCCACCTTCTGTCTCCTATCCATTGCCTCCCCGTCCTGGCTCGCCAGAACAGGGTAGGCTGATCGCTATATATAAGGTGGGGCCAAATCAGACGGCCAAACTGGGGCCAGATCAGAGTAGCGAAATCATCCTCTCGACTTCAGCGTTCTCGACATTCTTGACGAACTGCCTTACAGCATCTCGCGCTTGGCCCTCACTTGAAATGTGAGAGAGGTGCGGTTCTTTGATAGATGATTTGATTTCTTCTTCTACCAGTCCATAAGCGTGCAGCATTTGAAGCGCAAGCAAATCATCTCCGTCAGGCGACACTCTGGGTCTTCGGTTCCATCTCAGGAATTCAACTGTTTTCTGATCAGGATTCTCACGAGGTTTTATGTCGCTGGCTTGTATGTATTGCGTGTCAGGAGTAATCGGCGGATAGTCATAGAGGACGACGGGTTGAGGTGCGAGTTCGAGAAGTACTTTGAGATGCTGGGGTGTTATCTCTCGGACAAAGCGAATGAACAGGTCCTTACGGTCTTCATCTTTGAAGCCCGGTGCGCCACTGTTAGCGAGAGCAACTCCGAGCATTTCAATTTTCTCGCGGTCATGCGTGAGAGTGAGTTGC
>JASHQK010000406.1 GCA_030039195.1 Candidatus Sulfotelmatobacter sp. | reverse complement strand
ACACCGTGATCGGCAAATTCATGCGCTGCCGCGTCCAGAATCGCGGCCCGGCTCTCCTCCGGCTGCCCCCGAGTTCCCATGCGCCGGGCCTCGTGAGCCTGACGGCGCATCTCACGTGCCTGATGCCGCAGCTCTTTCGTGCGTTCGCGGAATTCTTCCCGCAACCGGCGCAGTTCTTCGTGGTGGGTCGAATGAGTCATATTAATTAACCAGTTAGTTAGATTATACACCAACCCGAGAAGCCACACCTATACTTTCTATTTTTAGGAATCGTCAACGTCGCCCTCTCATAATTCTCATTTGTAAGCCCCAAACTTCTCAAGCATTTCCAATGCCTGTTTATTTCCACGACTGTCACTTACTTCCCGCCACATCGATCATCCTCTAGCTTGAAGCTGTTAAAAATATTCCACTTATAACTAGCGGATAAGTTCATAGAATATAACCATAGCCCAGAGAGATGGGCAGAAAGGATGGTCAGAAGATGACACCTAAGAAGCACGATACGAAGCCGGAAGTAAAGCCGCAACCTACAACAGCTGCGCCTACAGCCTCAGCGCCACAGGCCCAGACGGCGAAGCCAGTGGAACCAACGAAGCAGGAGAAAGCGATCAAGGCGTTGATCATCGCCCTGGCAGAATCGGGCCTGAGGATCGACGCCAACCCGGTGACGATGGACGGCAAGTTCGCACTGGTGAGGCCGTGGGGCCCAGCGCCGACGATCAAGATTGGGCCATCGGGCTCCTACGACATCATCGAGGTGAGGTCGTTTGCCAAGGCCGATCTGCCAACGATGTTGAAGGCGAAGGAGCTATACGACAAACGGGTGGCACGGGAGCAGAAGAAAGCAGCAGAGGCGTCGAAACCAGCACCTGCACCGACGACGAAGCCGGAAAGCAAACCGATTGCGAAGGAAACGCCCACGGCCCGGAAGGCCAAGGAGTCGGAGCAGTTGGAAAAGCAACTCGCCCACGCCTAGGGCGTATGGAATGCCTCTGCTCAGTGGCAGGGGTCTTTCCATGTTGGAGGATTCTAGAGAATTCATCCCCGACCGATATTCGGTAGTTTGCAGAAGGAAAATTTCGCGATTGTGGCAGGCTGTGGCTCAGCTCCGCAAGTCGCAACCAATTTGGTCCTTCTACGAGCATGCAGCCCCGGACGCCCTCCAGTCTGTTACGGAACCAGACGGGGAGCGCAGACCGTCGGATAAATCATGCCGCCGCCGCGCAGCGGCGGTATTCGAAAGCCCGGCACGGCAGTGCCGGGAATGCAACCGAGACACAGGAACCGAGTCCGCTTCAGCGGACGACACCGGTTTCCGCTCGCCTGACCGAGGACATCACGGTTTGCCTGCAATAAACACCACCCCTCGCCGCAACCATGCTTTAATACCTGTTCACCTCGGATCAAAACTATGAATCACCGCGCTGCTCAGACCTTCGTTGCGCTCCTGCTCCTTGCATTCCCGCTATCCGCCCAATCCACCAAACCCGATCGCCAGGTCGCCGTCACCATCGACGATCTCCCCTCTGGCATGGCCGACCGCCAGCCCGCCGCTGACATCACGGCCATGACCGCCAAGCTGCTTGGCACGCTACGCGACCAGAAAGTTCCGGTCGTCGGCTTCGTCAACGAGAAAAAACTCTACAAGCCCGGCGAGGTTGACGAGCGCATCAAGGCCCTCCAGATGTGGCTCGACTACGGATTCGAACTCGGCAACCACACCTTCAGCCACATGTCGCTGAATCAGGCTGGACTCAAGCCATGGGAAGATGACGTCATTCAGGGCGAGAGCGTCCTCAATCTGCTCCTGGCGCCGCGCAAGATGAAGCTGCGCTATTTTCGCCACCCTTATCTCGATGTCGGCCGCGACCTCCAGACCCGCCGCGAGGCCGAAGCCTTCCTCACCCAACGCGGATATCGCATCGCTCCCATCACGCTTGACGGTTGGGACTGGATGTTCGCTGGAGTCTACGAAGACGCGAAGAATCGCAACGACACCGATCTCCAGCAAAAGTTAGTGAAGGAATATCTCGCCCACCACGACGCGGTATTTGCCTATGAAGAACAGCTTTCGGTCAAGGTTGTTGGCTACGAACCGAGACAGATTCTGCTGCTGCACGCGAGCCGCATCGAGGCCGATCACATCGGCGAATTACTCGATCTGCTGCGCAAGCGCGGATATCGTTTCATCACTCTCGCAGACGCACTCGATGACGAAGCTTACAGCCTTCCCAACACGTTCGTCGGCGAAGAAGGCAATGGATGGATCGAGCAGTGGGCCATCACGCAAGGCAAAATTCCGCAGGGCGCTCCGCAGTTTCCGCAGTGGGTGATCGACCGCAGCAATCAATTGCATCTGCCCAATGGCCAGGTGTCTACTTACTGACCCGGATAGTGGTTCAGATTTGAACCTTCCCTGGCTGCGTCATCCCGAGCGGAGCCGCAGTTCAGGCGGGGCGAGGGATCTGGCGCGCAGCGAATCCAGTCTAATCTCCTCGCGAGATCCCTCCCGCGGCTGAACCACGCCGCGCTTCGGTATGACGCCGCATCCGGCGGAACAGCGAATTTTTCCCCACTGAGCCCTACCACTAGCTCTGCGCCGCCGAAATGTTGAAGTCGCTCATTTGTGCTGAGCTGCCTCGACGATCTCAAGTTCCTTGCGTGCTGCCTCGGAACTGGGCCCCACCGGCTCTTCCTGCAGAAGGAGTTCCAGCTCATTCGCAGCGCGGTCGAATTGTCGTTTCTGTTCGAAAGCGCGCGCAGCCAGGCGGTGCGCAACAGCATGAGGTGCGGCTAGCTTGTGCGCCTGGCTACTCGTCGCAATCGCATCGTCGAAGCGCTTCTGCAAGAGTTGGCAGTAGGCCAGGAGGATGAATGCTCTGGGGTCTTGTGGCGCCAGGGTTGCGGCTTTGTTTAGCGCCGTTTCGGCCTCGGGGAGCTTTCCTTGTCCGATGTCCACGCGGCCGACGTTAAGCTGAGCCACATACAAGTGGTCGTCGAGCGCGACCGCTTTTTCGAGAGCCTCGCGCGCCTGGTCGGCGTCACCGAGATGTGCATAGGCGA
>JASHQK010000405.1 GCA_030039195.1 Candidatus Sulfotelmatobacter sp. | reverse complement strand
GGGAATCGGAGAACGAATTTCGACAACCTGCGAAGAACCGGCGAGTGCGAGCTTGGCCAGCAATCCATACTGACGGATGGCGGTGCCCGGACGATCGGAATCGACGATGCGGCCCGTTTGCGGGGCGGAAATCTTTGCTGGCTCGAGCAAGGCCACGATTTCCGGGCGCCCGCTGGCATCGCCGAATCGGACCAGCGACAGCGCCGCATTGCCGCGCACCATGGGCGAGGGATCGGAAAGCATCTTCAACAAGGTTTCATGAAAGCCGGCACCAGACGTGTCCTGGCCCATAACCCACGCGTCGGTATTACGCACCTGCTCGACGGGGTAGGTCGCAAGACGCAGCAGATCAGGATACCAGCGCTTCGCCGCAGCATCGCCGTGCGACATGCGGTCGCCCAGCTGCACCAGAGCATGTTGAATGTGGCGTGGCTTCGCGTTATCGTTGAGATACTGATTTAACTGCTGATCGGAGAGATGGCGTCCGAACCAGGTGCTCCACCAGAAGAGAAACGGCATGAGGACAATCAACCAGCCGGTCACGAAGAAAAGAATCTTCTGCGTGCGCGACATGGAACGGCGTGTCTCCGTGTTAACGTCTGTAGCTCCAGGATTCATTTGTTCCTTGATGATAGCGTAGCCCCAACTCGGGGGCTAAAGCCCCTTTGTCAAGAAGCGCCTTGACGCGACCCTGAAGGGCCGCTCTTCCACGAGAGCTATTCAACGTCGGCGTCCAGGACGCGTTCCTGCTCAAGGTAGTGCGACATGGCATATTGCGCGAGAAGCGGCATCTGAAGCCGGATTTCGGCGCCAATCCACTCGCCCTTGCAATGCGGAGCGTCCGGCGGGTGATTGCAGCGTCCGCCGCTGCCGAATTGCGGGCCGAAATCGGCGCTCTGGATCTGATCGAATTGCTGGATCTGTTTCCAGGCAGCGTCGCCCACGGTCCCGGAAACGTCGATTTTGAGATGCAGGACACTCATAATTCAGTGCCGCGGAGGTCGGATTCGGTGTGCTGGTGCGTCATCCTGAGCGGAGCCGCAGTTCAGGCGGAGCGAAGGATCTCGCGTGCAAGTGTGCCAGGCCCGCGCGAGATCCCTCGCCGCGTTGGTGAAAACGCGCGGCTTCGGGATGACGCATTCCCCCGCACTTGCTGGCAATCAGCTATGCGGGAACCACTGGTACAGCATGAAGTACACAATTACGCCGGTTACGGAAACGTACATCCACAGAGGCCAGGTCCAGCGGGCAATCACGCGATGTCTGGCATAGTTCGCGCGCAGGCCGCGAGTAAGCGTGATGACGGCCAGCGGAACGATCACAATGGCCAGCGTCACGTGCGAAATCAAGATGGTGAAATAAACCGGACGTGACCATCCCCGGCCGAGAAATAAGATGTTTCCAACCTTGTAATGAAAGAAGACGTAACAGGCGAGAAACAGACTGGACGCCACGACCGCGGCAATCATGCACAGGCGATGCGCGGCCATGCGTCGTTTTGCGATCAGAACACGGCCGGTAAGCAGCAGCACGGCGCTCGTGCCATTGAGACTGGCGTTGAGAGCAGGGAAGTAGGCGTATTGTTCAGCGATCGAATTTCCGATCATCAGGCAGCAGGCCTCGTGGTGCGGCGATTGGCCATCAGAAATGCCAGAGCAAACATTACCAGAGAAAACAGTACCAACGTCGCCATATCAGAAGACAATGGGAAACTAGTTGGGGTATCCGGATAAAGAAGCTGGCGCAGGCCCTCCACTCCAGAGGTGAGAGGATTCAAGCGCATGATGACGCGAATCCATCCGGAAGCTCCCGACAGCGGGAACAGGGCCCCGGAGAGAAGCCAGAGCGGAATCAGGAACAAGTTGACGATGCCGTGAAATGCCTGCGTGGAATCCATGGGCCAGGCGATGGCGAAGCCGAGCGCGGTCAGGGCAAAGGAGACCAGAAACACCACCACTCCGACGAGTAGAACTTTCGCCAGATCGAGGTGCACGCCCGCGAACGGAGCAAAGATCAGAAAGATCATTCCTTGAATGGCAGACAAGGTCGTTCCTCCCATGACCTTGCCGAGCACGATTGCGCTGCGCGGCACCGGCGCAACCAGCACGGACAGAAGAAAACCCTCTTTGCGATCCTCGATCACCGACATCATGGTGAAAATCGAAGTGAAGAGGATGATCATGATGAGGGCCCCGGGATAGAAATAATCCAAGTAATGCTGTTGGCCCGCGGCAGCGCCGGAGCGGAACGAGGTGCCGAATCCCGAACCGATCACGAGCCAGAAGACCAGAGGCGACGCCAAAACGCCGATCACACGAGTGGTTTGGCGATAGAAGCGGACGATCTCGCGCCACCAGAGAGTGAACGCGGGAAGCACTAGGCCGGCCGACGGCTGCGGTGTCGATCGAGTAAGAGTTGCTGCCTGAGTCGCCATTTACGAACTCACTTTGCCGCCGGAGCAGACGACGTCGCTCCGGGAGTTGCGGGAGCCGTTGCCTTGGCCGGTGCGGCCGGAGTTTTGGCCGCTACCGGTGTCGCTGCCAGCTTTTCTTTATGGAGGAATTTCAGCCATCCCTGATCCCGCGCCTCCCAGTAGGCGTCCAGCAAGAAACATAAGGCAAGGGTCAGCAGGATGAGGGTCATGAAGAGGCCGTCGACCGTCGCCGAAGGCGGCCACAGCGTGAGCATGCCGGTGGCGAGAATCCATCCGATTCCAACCAGTGGTACCAATCCGAGCACAACAGAAAGTACCAGGATCGCTAACCGCATTGCGCTACCTCCGTTTGTCTTCAGAATGAGAATTCTCCCCCATGCTTTCGTTCCAAAACTTATGTCCGGTGCGGTGAATGAAAACGTCTTCAAGCGCTGGCTTGCTCACCGAAATGGCTTGAATCTCCCCCGGGAAGGCCTCGACGAGATCGGGGACGAAGCGATGTCCGCCCTCCCGCTCGATGCGAACCTGATTGCCGAGAACCGTGGCGCTCACGTGGAATTGGGTCTGGATCTGTTCCGCCAGCAATGCCGCATCCTGGGCAGCGTCTAGAAGGATCACATCGCCGCCAATCTCACTTTTCAATTCCGCTGGCGTTCCGAGCGCAACCAGATTGCCTTCATTCATGATCGCCAGCCGGTCGCAGCGCTCGGCTTCTTCCATCAAGTGCGTGGTGACCAGAACTGAGACGTGTTCTTCGTCGCGCAACATTTGCAAATACTGCCACAAATCGCGGCGGGCACCCGGATCGAGGCCGGTGGTTGGCTCATCCAGCAGCAAGACTCCAGGTCGATGCAGCAATCCCTTGGCGAGCTCGATACGCCGTTGCATTCCACCGGAAAAAGTTTCAACGCGCTCTTTCGCCCGGTCAGCGAGCCCCACGCGAGCGAGAATTTCCATGACGCGAGTTTTCAGAGCGGCGCCGCGGAGTCCGTAGAGATGACCCTGGTGCCAGAGATTTTCGTATGCGCTCAGCTTGGGATCGACGCTTTGCGCCTGAAAGACAACGCCGATCTGATGGCGGAGGCTCGATGCGTCACTCGCCACATCGCAGCCCAGCACCACAGCGCGACCGGCGGTCGGGATCATCAGGGTGGAAAGAATGCGAAAAAGAGTAGTCTTACCGCTGCCGTTGGGGCCGAGCAATCCAAACAATTCCGCTGGCCCGACGTCGAACGACACGCCGCTGAGCGCCGTCCGATTCTCATAACGGTGAACGACGTTCTGAACCGAGATCACTGCCGGGGTGGAAGCGCGCTGCGTTTCCAACCCGGAATCTGCGAGTGGAGCAACTTTCGAGGCCAATGATTTCCCCAGCGAACGAATATCCAGTGTACGACAATCAACTTGAAAATGGCGGCGTGAAGCCGATCCGATCACGCTATCGACGGGTTCCGCTGCGCCTCCGGAATTCTCTCTTCAAATGCGACCGGAACATGGCGCCAGACCTGAATCGCCAGCACGACGCTAGTCGCAAGCAGCAGGGCACCAACCCCCACGTGCGCTACTGTCGAGAGCACCATCGGGAGCTCAGGCTGGGCTGCATCTCTGCCCCACTCCACTCGCGTCAGGAAGGCGGTGAAGCCGAGACACAACTGCGCGATCATTAGAGAGAGCATGAGAATGGCCGGCCGCCGCACGGCCTCGATGTGAGAGTACAAACTGAGCGCCCGCACCGCGGTCCACGCCAAAATGAAGGAGACGGCGACCGCGTTCAAAACGTGCGGCCACCAGCTCAGGCCATGATGGCGAAACATCGCTCCCAGGATGAGTTGCACGTAGAGGATGAAAATTGAGAGCAAGGTCAGCGTGAACAGACTCGGGCGCCGCGGATCGAGTTCCACTCTCGGATGCTCCTCGATACATTGCTTGCCGGTAAACATGGCGATGATCACGGCGATGCAGAAGAACGTCTGAGCCAGAGCGGCATGAGCGGAGGAGACAGCGGGTGGCAGATAATAGAGCACCGTAATGCCGCCAAGAATGCCCTGCGCGATCACGGTTCCGAGTGCTGTATACGCCAGAATCCGCAGCCAGCGCCGCTTCTCCGCGCGCCAGGTCCAAATGGCAAGAATGATGGTCAGCAGCCCCGCTCCCTGCGCGATCATGCGATGCGTGTGCTCGAACTTTACTCCACCGACCAATTTTGGAATCTTGTACCAGGATCCGAACGAAGTGGGCCAGTCCGGAACTGAAAGACCAGCGTCGTTGCTGGTGACCAGGGCACCCGCGATGATCAGGAGAAACGTCCAGCAGGCGAGAATTACGGCAAACCGGTGGAGGCCACGATGGTAGGGAACTTCGACAGTTTTCAGAGTTGTGCTCATGGTGTGAGCGTCAGGGGAACACAGGGAGTGCCCGAGCCTGGCGGTAGAAACAGGGCAGGCCCACGCGGAGCCTGCCCCGCCGCAAGCGAATATTCTAGCAAAAAGCTGCCCGCTAATCGGCAGCAGGTTTAAAAGTTTCGTCGACGGTCTTGGTTTCTTTCGCCGCGACTGTGATCTTCTCATCCTGCTCGCCGAGTTTTTCCTGTACGAACGCGAGAGTGTAGTCGCCGGGCGGCAAGCCCTTGATCTCGTACTTTCCGTCCTTGTCGGTGACGGCATAGAACGGGCTCTTCACCACGTTGATGTACATCTTCATCCACGGGTGCTGGTTGCACTTGACCGGCAGCATGATTTCTTCGCGCGCGAAACTTTTTTGAATGTCGGGCGAAGACGGCGGCTGCGACTCATTCCACTCGCGATTGTCTTTGGGAGTGGGATGAATGTTGTGGGTCGTCGGGTCGGCGTTCTTGATATCGAGCGTCTGGCCCGCCATTACGCCCAGCACGTGGGGGTGATAGCGGCAGCCTTGTTGCTCAAGCACGACTGGAGTGGTCGGCGTATCGAAGGTGTAGTTGCCGAGACCGTCTTTCACGTACACAAAGACATTGGCAATCTTGCCGTTATCGACCACGATGTTCTCGGCCTCGTTCATTCCCTTACAGCCGGGATCCTGGCTCATATCGATTTTTGCTTCTTTCGGGGCGGTGCCGTTGAACTTGACAGTGCCGTCGATGGTGGCAACGGTTGCAGGATCAATGGGCGTAGCCGCAGGTTGAGCTGCGGGTTGCGCGGCCGTGTTATTGGATTCCTCGGTATTCTCTTTCTTGCTGCATGCGGTCGCTAGAAACAGCGCGCATGCCGCGAGCACTACTAGTGTGAATTTCCGTCTGTCTTTCTTGATCATGAATGTCGTCCTCTTGGTTAGTTTGTTTTCGTCGTTTTTGATTCCAGGAGCCGGATAAGTGGCGGACCTCGACGGCTCGATTCGAGATATTTCTAAACTATGCAGTCTATCGCGAACCTCCACTTGCGGCAGCGTGTGGTTCGACTGAGGCATGCCGGCGCTCACTCGCAGGCTGTACAGCGGCGCCCGCATGCGGCATGGCGGCCGCGACGCGGCGCTGCTCCTCGGGAGTTAGCTGGAAAATATAATCTGTGGGCAGCTTGCGATAATCTCCTGGGTAGCCGTTGAACGACGGCGGCGTCGGTCCGGCAAAGACCCACTGATTGTTGACCTCCTTAAATAATCCAGACGGCATCGACGTGCCTGGACTCACGGCCTGCGGATCGGTGATCCAGCGCTCGACCCAATCCGGTTTCAGACGCTCTTTAGCCAGTAAGAAATTGGGAGCGGTGGCAATCTTGTCGTGATTGGGATCGCCGGTCGCATGGCATTTCAGGCACGGCGCCGCAGTACTGGAGAACAGGCTGCGCGCCATGTCAGTCTCTTTTGCGGTGAGCACAGGTAGCTGCTCGGGAATATAGGGCATCGGCTGCTGCGACAATGCCTGGAAAAATCGAACCAGTATCCGCAGTTCGTTGTCAGAGAAAAAGAACGTCGGCATGCGGACTTTCAAATATGGACGCACGCCGTCACGGTTCGTGTCGGTAGTGCTCAGCGCCGGATTCGACAGGAACTTGCGCAGCCACTCGGGATCCACGCGCGCGCCTTCGGTCAACAATTTCGGCGGTAGTTGTTCCTGGGCGTCCTGATACTGCGGCAGTCCCATAAGTATTGTGGTCTGCCCGGGGATGAACTGGTGACATCCCATGCAGTTGTATTTTTTGACCACCCACCAGCCCGTCTGAATGTCGTGGCGCGCATCGCCCGGCGTGTACTGATAGCTTTCAGGCAGGGAAGTATCCTCGCTACCCATGAGGAACGTGGTGATATCGCGAATCTGGTCTTTATTCAAGTGCAGATTGGGCATGCGCAGAGCTTCCATCGGGCTCTTGACCATGCCTTTATCGAAAACATTGGGCTCAGCCAGTTTGTGCTCGAAAAATCCTTTGTGGTTGTACCAAGGCTTGGTGGCGGGGCCGTCGGGGAGCCGCGCCAGATCTTCCTTATCTGTGATCGGTTCAGCGCCTTCACCGCCACGCTGCGACGGAATGGTAAACAAGGCAAAGTCGAGACGCTCTAGCGGCTTGCTGCCTTCGAACGTCAGTTCCGTGCCGATGCGGCCTTCATCTTCCATGCCGGCGATTTCATGGCATCCCGCGCAACCGAACTGCCGCACCCACATCTTGCCCTCTACTTTCAAGGACGGATCATCCATGTACGACGCCTCGGAGTAAGAAGAAGAATCTTTTTCCTTCTGGGTCATTAGGAACGATGCGATGTCTTCCGCATCTTCCTCGCTGAGACGCAAGCTCGGCATGACGGTCATGTTCTGCACTTGCAGTTCGTGCCCGTCATTGGGACAGCGGCTGTGCTCGAGATCGAACTGGAAGGGAAGTCCCTTCTTGGCGTAATCCTCGGGACCGATGTCCTTCTTCTCGTACGGGCAATAGGGGCGGGTGCGTTTGCGGGCATCGTGGACCCAGCGGACCAGGTAATCGTAATTCGCTTTCTCGCCTTCACGAGACAGATTGGCGGCAAAGGTTCCACCGATCATGTGTTCGCCTTCGCCAATGGAGTGGCAGGCAAGACAGCCTCGCGTCATAAACAATTCTTTTCCGTGATCGATATTCCCGGGCTTGTGCTTGGGCAGAGGATCGGTGAGCCCCGATTGCCAGATGAAAGCGGAAATGGCCTGAATCTGGTGGTCGGTCAGACGGAAATTCGGCATCTTCGTCGTCGGACGAAAATCCGTCGGTTTTTTCAGCCACACCGGAATCCAGTTCCGGTTCAGCTTGAGCCGAACGTCTTTCAGATTGGGGCCGACTTTCTTCTGGTCCTGCATCAGGCTGTGAGATTGGAAATCGAGCTGCTGCAAACGGCCGTCCAGCTTGCTGTTGGCGACTCTCAGATCGACGGCTCTGGTATTGAGTGCGTTCGCTTCTTCGTTGGTCTCGGCGGCATCGGCCTGCTTCATCAGATATGCCGCTTCTTTCACATTGTCTATTTTCTGCTTTTCGATCTGGTTGATCTGCTGCTGGATCCCGGTCAGTTCCTCCGGTTCTTTATCGTATCCCTCATAACGATGGCAGCCCATGCAGCCTTTCTGGCGGAAGAGATCTTTGCCGTCGTTAATGGTTTGGAACTGAACATCGCCGCTCACCAGGACCATATCGGCGGCGTGGCAATTCTGGCAGCCGGCCTGGACATTTTCTTTAAGAAATAGCGGCCACAGCCAGTGCTCATAATTTCCGTGCGCTTTTTCGATGCTGGTGGTGGCGCGTCCATTGCCTTGATGGCAGGGCGAGCAGCCGAAATTCTCGGGATCGTGAATCTGCAGCAATTGAGGCTGGGGATGGCTCACGAAAGCCCAGGCATACTCATCGGGCTTCTTCTCGCCTTTGGCAGTCATTTCGGCTTCGGTGATTTTCAAGGGCTCGCGCGTGTTGAGATGACAAGATTCGCACCGGTCAACAATATTGGCCTGAGCGACATTGATTTGAACAATCTTCGAATCCCAATCTGCCACCTTTTTCTTCAAACCATCGATCTGCGCCGGGGTCAGGTCGACCATGTGGTCGCTAACGTACTCGTCCATTGCGGTCTTGGCATCGGTCGATGGTTTCAGCACATCTCCAAGCTCGAGACTAAGCTTGGTCTTCTCGTTGCGAATGTCGTTGTAGGTTTCTTCGAGTTGCGTGAAATTGAATTGCTTCCGGCTGCCATCGGGAAATTCCACGGTAGCGAGTTCGGCCTTGTACGCATCAATCTGTTTTTGCTTGCTGGCTTTATCGGAAGCGCTGGTGCTGGTCTCGTATTCGTAGGTCAGAGCGTTGACGTAAGCACGGCGATCGGTGAAAACGCTCTGCACCGCGAGCAAGCGTGCGCTGGCATCATCGAGTTGCACGCGAACTTCTTCCCCCTTGGGTTTGGCGGATTCATAAGCACTCTCGTAGGCCCGCTTGAGGGATACGTATTTGGGATCGTGCTCCACGGCGGCTTGCGACTGCGCCGACTTGGATCGCTCGGTGTTGAGAAAGGCGCTGTAGCGCACCTGCCATTCATCCTGAAACGCCTTCCACGGGCGCTGGCCCCAGGCCTCGTCCCACAGCGCCCAGAACAGGGTCGCGACCAGAAGGACCGTCGCGATCATGTAATAAACGGCGTACGACTTACTCGTGATCGGATCCTGCTCCGGGATGGGTTTTTCGGGCACTGATCCCTCCGACGATGTCGAACCATGTGGGCACGGCCGCCCTCGGCCGTGCGGGCGAGCAAAGCTCGCCGGTATCTAAGTTCAGGGCGGGCGAGGGCGCCCGCCCCTAGAAAAGCCTCATACGTTAAACCATGGCGTTATCCACACGTATTTGATATGCCAGAGCAGGCGCAGGCCCATCTTGATGGGCAATGCGACCATGGTCAGTAAAAAGAACTGCATGATCGAAAACTGCAGCAAGCCCATGCGGCGAAAGTCTTTGGCCATGCGCCGCCGGAACAGCGAGTAGACGAGCCCGCCGCCGATCAGGTAATAGCCGCCGACGACGATCGCGCCGAAAACTCCCTTGGCCCAATTCGAGACGATCGGGCCGCCCAGCCAGCGTGGAATCTCGTCGGGCAGATCGCGGTTCACTTCGTAAATCAAACGATTGTGATCCCACGTCTGCCCCGGCCAGAACCATTGCCAGCCCGGGCCACGGATGAAGGTCCCGATCATGATCATGGAAACCCACAGGATGATGAAGCCGAAAAGAAACGTCGAGATGGAGAACTTGCGTTGCTTCCAGGTGTAATAACCGCTGCCCAGCGGGTTGGTGTCGATGTAGGGAATCACCATGAGCCCCACGATGATCAGCGTCGGCATGACCACGCCCGCGATCCAGGGATCGAAATAAACCAGCATCTCCTGCAGGCCGAGGAAGTACCACGGCGCTTTGGCCGGATTCATGGTGAGGTTGGGATTGGAAGGCTCTTCCAGCGGTGCGTTGATCGTGATCGACCAGACCATCAGAATGATGGTGACAATAATGGCGGCGAGGAATTCAACCCGCAGCAGGAATGGCCAGACGTGAACTTCTTTTTGCCATCCCTGTTTGAAGGGCCACGTCTTGCGGTGGTGCGTTTTGGTCAGCGCGGGATCGGCCTCGAGCTGCGCGATCAATTGATCGTTCGCGTGCGCCTGTTTCCATGCGAGATAGATGTAGAAGGCCAGCAACGGGATCAACGCCACGATCGGCACGTTATCCGGAGCCGAAACGATTTCCCAAAGTTGATGCCAATCCATAAGTTCTCCGATAAGGAGGCGCGCGTCGCGATTATTGTCGAGTTCACTGCGTTCACTCAACCCGCGGTCGCTTGCTTAGATCCTTCGCTCGAAAAGCTTCTCGCTCAGGATGACAATTTCCCTTACGTCACTCTCCGGCGGCTTTCGGCCCGCGCCGGGGCTTGTCGGCCTCGGCTTCGAGCATGACTTGCCCCGGTCCGGAAATGCCACCGTCCTTCCTCACACGCCAGAAGTGAACGATCATCAATACCGATGCGACAATCGGAATCCCAATGCAGTGCCAGATGTAGGAGCGCAACAACGCATTGGCATCGACAATCGATCCGCCCAGTAATCCGAAGCGCACATCGTTATATGGCGTCATGCCGAGCTGATGGCCGAACGGTCCTTCATGGCCGAGCAGCGGCGTAGCGCGCGCCATGTTGGTGCCGACCGTGACCGCCCAGAATCCCAGTTGATCGTCGGGAAGCAGGTACCCGGTGAAGGAAAGCAACAGAGTAAACACCAGCAAAAGCACGCCGATGTTCCAGTTGAACTCGCGCGGCTTTTTGTACGAGCCGGTCAAGAAGACGCGAAACATGTGCAGCCAGACGGCAATCACCATCAAGTGAGCGGCCCAGCGGTGCATGTTGCGCAGAATTTTTCCAAAGGGGACGTCGTGCTCGAGGTAGAGCACGTCGCGGAATGCCTGCACCTTGGTGGGATGGTAATAAAACATCAGCAGCACGCCGGTGTAGGTGAGAATGATGAACAGGTAAAAGGTGATGCCGCCCATCCCCCAAGTGTAGCTGTAGCGCACGGCATCGCGATTGATCTTCGCCGGATGCAGGTGAAGAAAAACGTTGGACAGCACGCCCAGCGCGCGATTGCGCGGGGTGTCGTCGTGCTTGTGGCGGAAGATCGAAGTGTAGACTTGAGTCTTGGTCGGATCCTTCAGACCTTCGATCTGTTCTTTCGCTTTGCCTGGGATGTCGGTCTTGAGCGCTTGAATGTCGTCTTTGACGCCGGCCGTGACTCGCTCGACCAGACCGACCTTGCCACTCCCATTTCCACTCGCGTTATTTTCGTCAGCCATTGGAATCCTGAGTCGATCAGTTGGTTTTCGAAATGCTTTGGTGGTTTATCCGGGCAAGTACGCTCCCGAATCGTTGAAGTGACTGGGCTGTCCCTTGGGCCACTGGTACAGGATCGCGGTATTCACCACGATCTGGCCATCGGGCGCCAGTTCGATGCGGGCGCGGTCCATGGGACGCGGCGCCGGACCCTCGAAGTTGATGCCCTCACTGTCGTAGCCGCTGCCATGACACGGACACTTGAACTTGTTCTCGGCCGGTTTCCAGTCGGGAGTGCAGCCCAGATGCGTGCAACGCGCATAGATTACGAACAACCGGTCGGGCGTGCGATCGACCCAGATGCGATATTGCTGCAGCCATTTCTCGTCGATCCCAAGGGCATAATCGGACGGGAAACCAATCTTGAAAACGGTATTGGGCTCAAAGAGAACGCGCGGCAGAAAGAACCGGAAGAACGCCAGAAACCACGCTGCCAGGAAACCCGTCACCAAGGCCCAGGTGAAGCGGCGGCGATGACGGTCGATTTCGGTGGACGAGGCCGTGCCCGATACACCGGCTGCGGCAGCAGCCTTCGAAGTTCCGACCGCGGGGGTGCCGACGTATTTCGTGGCATCGACTGCGGGTTTGGCGGCCGGTTTTGCCGGCTCGGCAACCACATCGGCCTTTTCAGTGTCGGCCATGACTCCTCTCCTGCTAACTGGGACTAATCCATGCCGGCGGCCGCAAATTCCGGCGCCACAAGTGGTTTCCCAAGGTTGTCGCGAACATGAATCGCTGCAGACGCCGGTTC
Organism: Candidatus Sulfotelmatobacter sp.; assembly: GCA_030039195.1. GTDB lineage: Bacteria > Acidobacteriota > Terriglobia > Terriglobales > Acidobacteriaceae > Sulfotelmatobacter. The sequence continues at coordinate 707 of JASHQK010000405.1, read as the reverse complement.
GGTCAGCGCCTGATGCACAATTTCAGCTAAGGCGCGAATAAACTTCGGTGAATCGTTCAAGCCTTCACTCATCTCAAACTGTCTGAACCCCAGGCTCAGGGCGCATTCCCGAGCTTCATGGTCGATCTCAGCCAGAGTTTCCACGTGATCGGAAACAAAGGCGATGGGGACCACGCAAACCTGGCGTACCTGCTCGCTGGCGAGCTGCTGGAGGGTGTGACGCAGAGAGGGTTGCAACCATTTGCTTGCGCCGACCTTGCTTTGATAGCAGAGACGGCAAGGATTACACCATCCTCCACGCGCTATGACCATAGCGACCGTTTCCTCAATCTGCCGTTGATAAGGATCTCCCTGCTCAATCACTGACACGGGCACGCCGTGGGCACTGAAAATAAGCTGCGGGCGATCGGCTCGAGGAAAGCGCCCAAGAGCGCCATTGACCTTTTCGACGACCGCGTCCAGATAGGTCGGGTTGCGATAGAAATTCTGGATGCAATGGACGGGAATATCGCCGCGGAATTGTCGTCGCCACTCGTTGAGACTGGAACCCGTGGTGGTCGAGGAATACTGCGGGTACATCGGCAACAGCACCAGCTCACCGCATTCCGCTTGCTGCACCTGAGCAATCGCTTCCGCAGTGAACGGGTGCCAATAGCGCATGGCCACAAAACATCGGGCATCCATGCCCTGGCTTTGCAACTCCCCTT